>JAENWV010000220.1 GCA_016650015.1 Thermoleophilia bacterium
GGGGTCGCCAAGCCGGTGCTCCGCGAGGGACTTGATCGCCCCGGCCAGATGCAGCGCGTAAGTCGGCGAGCCGGTCTGGTCGTTGACCACCTTCAGCTGGTCGCGCTCGCGGCCCAGCCTGAGCATGGTCTTGACGAAGTTGGCGCCGTGGTCGCCGAAGAGCCAGGCGGTGCGCACGATCAGGTGCCGCTTCGGCAGGGCTTCGCGCACCTGCTGTTCGCCGTCGAACTTGGTCCTGCCATATTCTCCGAGCGGCGCCGTGGGGTCATCTTCCAGATAGGGCGTCCGCTTGCTGCCGTCGAATACATAGTCGGTGCTAATCTGGATCAGGTTCGCGGGAACTCTTCCAACTTCGCCCACTTCAGCCGCTTCCAGCGCTGCGCAGGCCCGGGCGATGTTGCCGGCGCCGTCAGCGTTGACCTCCCGGCAGATCTCCTTCTGCGCCTCGCAGCCGTCCACGTTGGTGAAGGCGGCGGAGTTGATCACCAGGTCTGGCCGGATGTCCACGATCAGCGAATCCACCGACACGGGATCGGTGATATCTATATCATGCCCGGCTCCGGCCCCGGCGATATCGGCCCCGATGACCTCATGGTCCAGGGAAAAGACTTTCAGAAGATCGTGGCCGAGCTGCCCGGCCGCGCCGATCACGAGGACCCTCACTGCTGAAACACCCCAGCCAAAGCAACCGGATTCGCGCATTCCGCTGATTCGATAAAAATTTCCAGTCCGGTCAAACCCATCATCCCATCTGGATGTCCCAGTCATACGGGATCTTGTCGGTGTCAAAGGGCAGGCGATACTCGTCGGGGTCGTCGTAGTTATACATCTCCGTGGAGACGTTGACCACGATTCCCTCGCGTTCGCTGATGCATTTCCAGCCGTGGTAGACCCCCGGCGGAATCTGCAGGAGCGTCGCGTTGAAGTCTCCGAGAAAAAACTCGTTGACCTCGCCGTGGGTCGGCGAATCCTCGCGGTCGTCATAGAGGGCGACCTTGAACATGCCGGTGATCGCCACGAAATTATCGGTCTGCAGTTTGTGAAAATGCCAGGCCTTGACCACGCCGGGATAGGTAGTGGTCATGTAACACTGCCCGAACTTGATAAAAATATCATCATCGGCCCGCAGCATCTCCGCCAGCCGCCCGCGCTCGTCGGGTATAACTCTTAAACTCTTGGTTTTGACGCCGTCGATCATTGAACCTCCTATACGATCCCGATCCAGGAATTATCCCCGACCATGAACCGGTAAGCCTTGGGTTTCTGGTCCAGCCGCATGATTCGCACATTCTTGCCGATCAGGCTGCCCTCCATCCGTCCATGCAGATCCAGCACCTTGCTCTGCTCCAGGATGATCGAATGCTCAATCTCGGAGTTGACGATTTCCGCATCGAAATAGATAGAAGTGTACGGCCCGATGTAGGAATCGCGAACTATCGTCCGCTCGCCGATGATCACCGGCCCGCGGATCGTGCAGCCGTTTACCTTCGCTCCGTCTTCGATGACAACGCGCCCGTGGATCTCGGAATCCTCAACGTCGCCGCGGATATCGGTTTCCAAGGCGTCCAGGATCAGCCGGTTGGCCTCCAGCATGTCTTCCAGCTTGCCGGTGTCCTTCCACCAGCCGTTAACCACGTGCGGTTCCACCCGTTTGCCCTTGTCGATCAGGCACTGGATGGCGTCGGTGATCTCCAGTTCACCGCGCGCTGAGGGTTTGATCGCCTTCGTGCACTCGTGGATGGCCGGCGTAAACATGTAGATGCCCACCAGCGCCAGGTTGCTCTTCGGCTCAACCGGTTTCTCCACCAGCCGCACGACCTGCCCGTCCTCGACCTCGGCCACCCCATAATCCTCGGGGTTGGGCACTTCCTGTAAGAGGATCAACGCCTCCGGCCCGTTCTGGACGAATTTTTCCACCAGGTCGGAAATGCCGTCACGCAGCAGGTTGTCGCCCAGGTACATGACGAAACTCGAGTCGCCGAGGAAGGGTTCGGCGGTAATTACAGCATGGGCCAGCCCCAGCGGCGCTTCCTGGGGGATGTAGGTGATCTTCACGCCCCAGCGGGAGCCGTCACCCACGGCCTCCTTGATCTCGGCAGCGGTGTCGCCGACGACGATGCCGATGTCGGTGATGCCGGTATCACGCAGCGATTCGATGCCGTAAAAGAGGACGGGCTTGTTGGCCACGGGAACCAGCTGTTTGGCGCTGGTGTGGGTGATCGGCCGCAGGCGGCTGCCGGTGCCGCCACTAAGGATTAGTCCTTTAAGATTCACGGGGGAAAGTATATCAAAACGAGCCTGCTTTGCTATACTTGCCCTGAAACTAGGGGGGCGCGCGAATTGATTGCCGGTTAAAGGGACACATTGCCTGCAGCCCCCATGGTCCCCGGGCCCATAGCTCAGTTGGTTAGAGCAGCCGACTCATAATCGGCCGGTCGCTGGTTCGAGTCCAGCTGGGCCCACCAA
>JAENWV010000188.1 GCA_016650015.1 Thermoleophilia bacterium
CCCAGGTCGAGGAGTTCCTACTATTTTCGGCAGAAACTGCTGATCATCATGGTGGTGACCCTTGTTTCATTCATCCCCCTCGTCGGCATCAGTTACTTTTCATTCCAGTATTTCAAGAATTCCTGGATCGAGAGAACATCGGCTGAGCTCGCAAGCCTGGCTGACAGCAGGCAGCAGACTATCGAGCTCTTCATCGCCGAACAGGACAACTTGCTGTCAGGTCTGATCGATCTATATCCCCAGGAATTTCTCAGCGATCAGAAGAATCTGGAAGGTATTTTTCAGGCGGTAAACAAGAGCGGGGTTATAACCGATCTCGACGTGATTGACCAGAGCGGGGCTCACCTTTCATACGTGGGCCCTTTTTCAAGTCAGCTCGCCGGCGTGAATTATTCCCAGGCCGACTGGTTCTCGGAAGTCATGCGCAAGGGTAAATATACCAGCGACATTTACAGCGGCTTCCGGGGCGTGCCTCACATCGTTGTGGCCGTCGCCGACCCGTCGAGATCGTTGATTTTGCGGGCCAGCGTCAACCTGGATCTGTTCAATTCGCTGCTGGCAAACGCCGAAGTCGGCCCGGGAGGGGACGCCTTCATCCTCAACAGGAAAGGCGAACTGCAGACTCCCAGCCGCTTGGATTCAGCGGAAACGCCCTTTTCGCTGGAGGGGGTTTCCACAGGCTCCGGCACTACCGTTTACCGCACCGATGACTTCATTTATTCGGCGACCAGCCTGAAGGACGGGGACTGGGTGCTGGTCCTGAAAGAAAACATGGACAGCTTGCTGTCTGAGTTCAACAGCGCCAGAAATAGGGCTGCTTTAATAATTATCCTGGCTGTCGCCATCATCGCTACCGTGGCGACCCTGCTTATCTCCTCAATTATCAACAGGATCAAGGTGGCGGACCAGCAGCGGACGGCCCTGAACGAAAGGATGCGCCAGGTGGAAAAAATGGCGTTGATGGGCAGGTTGGCCGCCAGCGTCTCGCATGAGATAAACAATCCACTGCAGATCATCGAAAACCAGGCCGGCTGGATAGATGAATTGCTGGAGGATGAGAAGCAGGGCCGGATCAGCGACTTCAGGGAATACCAGGACGCGGTTGAAAAAATACGCTCCCACGTCAAGCGCGTCAAATCGATAACCCATGGACTGCTTGGTTTTTCCCGGACTGATGAAGCGGAGCTGGTCAGTACAAATATCAATAGCCTCATAAATGAAACGGTTTCCTTTCTCGAGGACGAAGCGAACAACAACCGGATCACCATCATCAGAAAATTCCATGAGGATCTGCCCCAGATCACGACCGACCAGTCCCAGCTGCAGCAGGTTTTCCTTAATATCATCAACAACGCCATTGACGCCATTGGCCAGGACGGCTCGATAACCGTTACTACCAGCGCTAGCGGGAGTGGCGGCATCGTGGCGGAGTTCTCCGACACCGGCCCGGGAATGCGCGACGAGGACCGCAGGAAGATCTTTGACCCCTTCTTTTCCACGAAAAATGGAGAGAACGCGGGGCTGGGCCTGTCGATCTCATACAACATCATCCGCAGGCTGGGGGGTGATATCGAAGCGAAAAACCAGGAGCAGGGAGGTAGCATCTTTAAGGTATTTCTGCCAGTCGGGAACGGCAGTAAAAGGACTTAAACCACAGGAAACGAGGTGATAACGAATGGATGCACCAAGCGTACTGGTGGTTGACGATGAAGAGGATTTCGTCAACTTGTTGCTGAAGCGCCTGAAGAGGAAGGGCATGTATTGCGATGGGGCTCTCAGCCGCATCGGGGCGATGGCCAAGCTAAAAGAGCACAGCTTTGATGCGGTGCTGCTCGACATGAAGCTGGCGGATGAGAACGGTAACGACGTGCTGCGGGAGATCAAGCAATCGAGCCCGGACACGGAAGTCATTATTCTGACGGGCTACGCTTCCGCCAGTGCGGGACGAGAAGGGCTGGACTGCGGCGCTTCTGATTACCTGATCAAGCCGGTGGAATTCGAAACTCTCTATGAACGGCTGAAAGATGCATGCCGGGAGAGCATGGATGCGGCAAATAGCCGCGCACCGGAAACCCGTCAACCTAACAGTTAGGAGAAAGAATGAATTTCATAAAGGGTGTCGGCTTTATGATGGCCATGGGTGCCCGCGCGCATGGCCGATGGGAGATCGAGACCTCGAACCGGATCTTCCGGAGCCGCACGCGGATGATAATCCTGGCGTTGCTCTTCATACCGGTCATTGCCGGTGGCTACGCCTACGCGGATTCGCTGCCGGATGTGATCGGCGGCAAGGAAACCTATGCGCCGGCGTTTTACTCGTTGAAGATCTTCTTGCTCACCATCGGCATCGGTGTCGTCGCGGGGCTGATCACCGGTTGCATCGGCGCTGGCGGCGGCTTCGTCATCACGCCGGCCCTCATGAGCGTTGGCATCAAAGGTATTCTGGCGGTCGGTACCGACCTCTTCCATATCTTTGCCAAGGCGATCATGGGCAGCGTATTGCACCGGAAGCTCGGGAATATATCGTATGTTCTGGCGATAGCCTTCCTGGTAGGCTCGATTGCGGGGTCCACGGCAGGTGGTTTGCTTAACCGGACACTGTACGAAGCCAATCCGGTTCTCAGCGATGCTTTCATTACGATCGTTTATGCGGTCATGCTGGGCTTCCTGGGAATCTACGCCTTAACCGATTTCTTCAAATCGAGGAAATCAGCGGCGGAGGCATCCCGTACTCTTGAGGATCACGAGTTGAGTGAACTCAGGGCCAAGGATGAGATCATGACCGGATTCGCGGAGAAACTGCAAAAAGTCAATATTCCTCCAATGATCAAGTTCGATGAAGGAATAATCCCGGGCGGCCGCAAGATCTCAGCGATATTCGTGGTCATCGTGGGCGCGTTCGTAGGTCTCGCGGCGTCGATCATGGGCGTTGGCGGCGCCTTTCTTACCTTCCCGATTTTCGTGTATGCCATGGGCGTCTCTTCGGCGACCACCATCGGC
>JAENWV010000148.1 GCA_016650015.1 Thermoleophilia bacterium
GCTTCTGCCGAAAGTATATTTGCGACACGCGAACATCGCCTTCCCAGGGAGAAGCCAAATGGGCCCGGCCGCGACAATGCGCAATTATCTGACCAGCGAAGACGGCAGCTTTATGAACACCGTCGTCTTTCTGGCGATAGTGATCATCTTTATAGGTATCATCGTCATCGACGGCACCTCAGTCTTTTATGCCAACCAGGCCGCGAGCGACGGCTCCCAGCAAGCGGCCAACCTGGCGGCCCTGGAATACCGGCAATCCCATAACGATGCCCGCGCCGAAACCGCCGCCGGTGATTATTGTGAGGAAAAGGAACTGGACTTCCTGGAGTTCAACGTCAACCTTACGGCAGGACACACCTTTGACGTAGTCTGCGGCAAGTCTGCCAAAACCTACACTTTCAAATATCTGCCGGGTCTCAAGGATCTTACCTACCAGGAAAGCCGAAGTACCTCCAACGTCTGACCGGTGGCCCGCGGCTTTCTGAAAAAGCCGGCGGCCTCGTCGTCTCGCCAGCGCCGCGCACAGTCGAGGCCCTGAACCTCCCGTACTTGCCAAGTCCGCTGTAAAAAGCTACATTTCTCCCACTGTCTCTTTATAACCAGGGTCTGGAGGGTCCATGGCTGTCAAAACTTTATTGTCTGAAGATCAGATGCCCAAACAGTGGTATAACATCGCCCCGGACATGCCGGAAGGGAGCCTGAAGCCGCCGCTCAACCCGGCCACCGGTGAGCCGGTCGGCCCCGACGCGCTGGCGCCGCTGTTCCCCATGTCAATCATCATGCAGGAAGTCAGCACCGAGCGCTACATCGATATCCCCGAAGAAGTTCAGGAGATCTACAAGCTCTGGCGGCCGACGCCGCTGATCCGCGCCATGCGTCTGGAGAAGGCGCTGGACACCCCGGCGAAGATCTTCTTCAAGTACGAGGGCGTCAGCCCCGTCGGGTCGCACAAGCCCAACACCGCCGTGCCCCAGGCTTATTACAACAGGGAAGCCGGCATCAAGCGCATCGCCACCGAGACCGGCGCCGGCCAGTGGGGCTGCTCCATGGCCCTGGCGACGCAGATGTTCGGCATGGAATGCACCGTCTACATGGTCAAGATCAGCTACGACCAGAAGCCCTACCGCCGCAGCATGATGCAGGTCTGGGGCGCCGAGGTGTTCGCCAGCCCCACCGACCGCACCAACTCCGGCCGCGCCATTCTCGAGGGTGACGCTGATTCGCTGGGCAGCCTCGGCATCGCCATCAGTGAGGCCAGCGAGGACGCCGCCACCCACGACGACTGCAATTACGCTCTGGGAAGCGTGTTCAACCACGTGCTCATGCACCAGACGGTTGTGGGACAGGAGTGCAAGCAGCAGATGGAGATCGCCGGAGTCTATCCGGACATCGTCATCGGTTGCATCGGCGGCGGCAGCAACTACGCCGGTCTGGCTTTCCCCTTCATGAAGGACCGGCTGGAGGGAAAGAAAAACGTGGAATTCCTGGCCGCCGAGCCCAGCTCCTGCCCGACGGTCACCAAGGGCGCCTACACCTACGATTTCGGCGACGCGCTGGGGTCGACGCCGCTGTTCATGATGCACACGCTGGGCCACGACTTCATCCCGCCGGGGATCCACGCCGGCGGCCTGCGCTATCACGCCATGGCGCCGCTGATCAGCGCCCTGGTGGACGCCGGCCACATGAGCGCGGTGGCTTATGGCCAGACCGAGATCTTCGACGCGGCCCTGCAGTTCGCCCGCGCCGAGGCGATCATCCCGGCGCCGGAGTCGAGCCACGCCATCAAGGCGGCGATCGACATGGCGCTGGAGTGCAAGGAGTCCGGCGAGGAGAAGGTTATCCTGTTCAACCTCAGCGGCCACGGCCATTTCGACATGAGCGCCTATGACGCCTACCTCAGCGGCAAGCTGACGGATTATGCTTATCCGGAGGAGAAGATCAGGGAGTCGATGGCGAAGATCCCGAAGATGGGATAAGAGTCAGGGATCCGTTAGGGAAAGGGCTATACAGGGCCGCTCATTACAGGGCGGCCCTTTACTTGTTGCGCCCATATACCTCGACTCGGTTTCTGCCCGAATCCTTAGCGTGGTAGAGGGCTTCACCGGCCATCACAATGATCCGGTCTTCGTCATCTATCTTCATCGTTTGATCATAGGTGGCAACACCCTGACTGACCGTGATGTGACTGGGCTGGTCGTTCCCGGCATAAAGGAGTCCGGTCTGCATTATGGTCGTTCGGATACGCTCGGCTATCTGCACCGCGGAAGAACTATCCGTCTCCGGGAGGATTATCAAAAACTCTTCTCCCCCGTAGCGGACAACCATGTCGGTTTCCCTCATAATGCTGGCGATGATGACCGCGATGTCCACCAGCAGTTTGTCGCCGGCGGGATGCCCGTAGGTATCGTTGTATTTCTTGAAATGGTCGAGGTCGAGCATGATGAGCGATAACGGCCTTTTTGTTCTCCGGGCCATGGCAAATGTTTTCCTGAGCTCGATGTTCATGAAGCTTCGATTTGCGAGTCCTGTGAGCGGATCTTGAAGTGAAAGTTCTTTTGTTTTCTCGAACAAACGCGCATTCTCGATTGCGACACCGAGCTGGCCACCGATCGTGGCAAAGAGTTTCTTTTTTTCATCGTCGACTCGCGTACCCGGTACGGTGTAGAGGTAAAGGACTCCTACCACCTTGTCCATGGACTTGAGCGGTACTATCACATGACCATGGGGTTTCATTCCCGGGTATCTGATAGTGTGGCGGTCGTCGCAGTCCGAATCCTCCGTGACCAGTATCTCTCCCGTCTCCAAAGCCAGTCCGCAGAGGCATTCGCCCATCCCGATGTTCTGGTGAAGGGCAAGAAATGCCTCTGAATGCCCGATATAAGAGACAAGCGTCAACCTGTTTTCATTTTCCAGCAGAATGCCGCCTATGTGCTGTAACTGCAGCACCCCACTTCTCACGATTGTCGCAAGAGCATGGTCCAGAAGCCGCTGTAGCTCGATCGTACCGCTGATCGTTAATCCAACCTCGAACAGGGCAGAAAGCTGGAGTGTTCTTTGTTCCAGTGCTTTGCTCTGGCTGGCGATCTGCTTCTCAACCTGTTTTCGAACGGAGATGTCATGGATGATTGCGGTGAAGAAAGTGCCTTGCTGTGCCTGCCAGCGTGATATGGAAAGTTCTATAGGGAACTCGCTTCCATCCTTTCTCAATCCGGCGAATTCAACGGTTTTCCCGATGATCGTTTTTTCTCCTGTCGTGGTGAGACGCTTCATTGCCGCCAGATGACTCTCACGGAAACGTTCGGGCATGATAAATAATACGGCCTGGTCTAAAGCTTCATCCTCTTTGTAACCAAACATATTTATTGCCGACGAGTTCCAGTAGGTCACCCTTCCCTGCTCGTTAATGGTAATGATAGCTTCATTGGCTGATTGC
This sequence comes from Thermoleophilia bacterium, assembly GCA_016650015.1. Classification (GTDB taxonomy): domain Bacteria; phylum Actinomycetota; class Thermoleophilia; order BMS3ABIN01; family BMS3ABIN01; genus JACRMB01. The sequence continues at coordinate 3,434 of JAENWV010000148.1, forward strand.
GCCATGGAGCGGAAATGCTCCTCACTGGATGCGAGAACGGCTTTCTCAATCCCTATCTGACGATTTCTCTGTTGGGTATGGGTATACAACAATAGAAGGAGGCCTGTGACGATAGCGGTGAGCAGGCCCGTCAGCGAGATCAGGTAATAAGATGTCCTGCTGCTGCTCTCGGCTTTTTCATGAATGGCAATTGAAGTCTCAGCAGCCATGTCTACTAACCGGTCGAAAAGTGGATCGACTGTTTCTTCGTCGATTACCATTGCTTCTGGCATACGGCCGGCGTCAATTAATTCGAACTCCTCATCAGTCGCTTCTTTATACTTTTCGAAGTCCAGCTGCATGGTCGACAACTTTGTCTCATCAGGGTATAGCTGGATCAGGTCGGCGAGCGACTCATCAATGACGGTCCGCTGTTCTTCGATGATCTCCATGGTCGCTGGTTCAATTTGCCGAAGGGCGGTGGCCTGCCATTCCAAAGCGTTCAGTGATTGGCAGTTTTCTGCTATTACATGTGACAGATGCTCGCCGCTGTCAGCCTCTTCGGCGCTCAGTTGAAGAGAAAAAAAGACAACCAGCATGGCTGTAATCGCAAGCAGAATGCCCGCCATAATAAAAATAGCTAAAATCTGATTCTTGTTTTTTTGCTTCATGGCAATTTCTCTCGGGGCTTATGGTCATCCGAAGCGGCGAATGAAAGTTGCCGCTGATGAAAAAACCTAAAGAGCATAGTTTTCCGATTACACTTGTGGGATATATGCCTCTTTTTTCAATTATCTATTCCTGCGAGCGGACTTCTGCC
>JAENWV010000166.1 GCA_016650015.1 Thermoleophilia bacterium
AGGAAACCAAAGCGGCGGTTTCGCCGTTCAGCAGCATCGAGGATGCGATCGAGGACATCAAGGCGGGCAGGATCGTCGTGGTCTGCGATGACGAGGACCGCGAGAACGAGGGCGACCTTACCATGGCGGCCCAGTTCGCTACCCCCGACGCCATCAACTTCATGGCCATGTACGGCCGCGGGCTTATCTGCATGACTCTGACCCCGGAGAAGTGCATTGAGCTCGACCTGCCGCAGATGGTCCATAACAACGAGGCCACATTCAGTACCGCTTTTACGGTATCCGTGGAAGCGCGCAACGGCGTTACCACCGGCATCTCCGCAGCCGACCGGGCGCATACTATCCAGACGGCGATCAAGCCGGGCGCCAAGCCGACCGACCTGGTCCAGCCGGGCCACGTCTTCCCGCTCAGGGCCAAACCGGGCGGGGTGCTGGAGCGCACCGGCCAGACCGAGGCCGGCGTCGACCTGGCTCGTCTCGCGGGCCTGGAGCCCGCGGGCGTCATCTGCGAGATCATGAACGAGGACGGCACCATGTCGCGCGTCCCCGATCTCACCCCCTACTGCAAGAAGCATAACCTGAAGATGATTACCGTCGCCGACCTGATCAAGTACCGGCGCCGGAACGAGAAGCTGGTGCAGCGTGTCGCCGACGCGCGGCTCCCGACGAGGTTCGGCGACTTCCGCGCCATCGGCTACCGGAGCCTGCTGGACAACGAGGAGCACGTGGCCCTGGTCAAGGGCGACGTCGATGGCGCGGAGGACGTGCTGGTGCGCGTCCACTCCGAGTGCCTGACCGGCGACGTCTTCGGCTCCATGCGATGCGACTGTGGGGAGCAGCTTTACCACGCCATGCGCATGATCGAGGAGGATGGCAAGGGTGTGTTGCTCTACATGTCGCAGGAGGGCCGCGGCATTGGCATCCTCAACAAGCTGCGCGCCTACGAGCTGCAAGAGCAGGGCATGGATACCGTCGAGGCCAACGAGGAGCTCGGGTTCCCGGCCGACCTGCGAGATTATGGTATCGGCGCCCAGATCCTGGTTGATCTGGGGCTGACCTCCATCCGGCAGATGACCAACAACCCCAAGAAGATCAAGGGTCTGGAAGGATATGGCCTCAAGATCGTGGAAAGAGTGTCAATCGAGATGCCGCCCCAGTGCGAGAACGTCGCCTACCTGTCGACCAAGAAGACAAAGATGGGGCACATCCTGCATCATCAGGACCTGAGGTTCGAGGGGGAAGAAGAAGAAAAGATCACCGAGTGAAAACGGGTGTCGTACCAATGGCAAACATGAAAGAAAGGATCAGCTGATGGCAGAAAAATACAAGAGCTACGAGGGTATGCTGGACGCCAAGGGTCTCAAGTTCGGCATCGTTATCGCCCGGTTCAACGAGTTCATCTCCCTGCGGCTGCTGGACGGAGCCGTGGATTGTATCATCAGGCATGGTTCCGGCAAGGGCGCCATCGAAGTAGCCTGGGTCCCCGGAGCCTTCGAGATTCCGCTGGTGGCTTCCAAGATGGCCGAGAGCGGCAAATACGACGCTATTATCGCCCTGGGCGCGGTCATCCGCGGCGGCACGCCGCATTTCGACTACGTCGCCGGCGAGGTGTCAAAAGGCATCGCCAAGATAGCGCTGGACACCAAGGTGCCGGTAGCCATGGGCGTGCTGACGACAGACTCAATTGAGCAGGCCGTCGAGCGCGCCGGCACGAAGGCCGGCAACAAGGGCTGGCAGGCGGCCGCCGGCGCTATCGAGATGGCTCAGCTGGTTAAGACGCTGTAACAGGTTGCGCCAGAGGAAAGAATGTCCCTGAGTTGAACCTACGCAAAACCCCCGTGAGGGGGTTTTGTTATTTCATATTGCTCAGCTTTCCCGACATCGAGACTTTGCTCTAACTCACTTTTACGCTGTAGTTGAAATTCGTGTCCGAGGGAGTGTTCGACGGACTCTGATAATTCATTTTAAGGCTGGTCTCTCCCGGCGCCATCGCCTTAAAAGTGAACGTTTCCTTACCCCCGGCCCCGATCAGGCCCTGCGGGTTCGGGTTTGATTTGTAGACCGGGTCACCCGTCTGCTGCAAAATGCCCTGGTTCAGGGAGGTGACAATCCAGTGATAGCCGGTAGTGGCGTTGCTGGTCAGTATGACCTCGAGCGTATCGCCTGGGTTAAGAGTTACCGACCCGTCAGAATCCGCTTCCGTGACCTGAACGGTGACCGCTGCCGGTTGGGTGGCCGTTGACGGCGCGGTGTCTCCACCGCATCCGAGGGAAACGAAAACGATCATGAAAACAAGGAACAGCCGGACAAGTGTGGATATGATTACCGCTTCTTAAGGTACCAGTTTCATCAAAATCGATATTTTCAACTATTCCCTGATAGGGGGATAATCAATCTGTTCCGCGAAAACCTCCGGCAATTACGACTTCAGGCTGAATGGCGGGTATTTGTCCGTGATCAAAAGATTGGTATAAGCCTGTACCCGCAGGTTCCAGCGCAGGACACCGACGACAAAATTGAAGAAGGCTTTCGGATAGCGATCGAAGATCATCACGGAAAACCAGGCGATAATCGTCAGCACGCCGACAGCTATCATCAGGATTGCCAGCACAATGAAGTGCGGGATGGCCAGCAGCCACTTGATCAGCGGCAATCCTCGGCTCAGTGTGCCGTTTTCGGGATATTCCATCTCGATGTGGACAGACTGCTCCTCGTCCGTGTTCGGGTAATCGTGTGTCAGTAAGTATACGTAGGCATTAATCCGGTAACTGAACCGTGTCATGTTGAGATTCCATTCGAACCACCAGCGGGGATATTTCTTTTTGAAAAGGATCATCAACACAACGGGCGCCACCAGGACACCGCGGATCATTATCATGATTATCATAATCGGGAACAAGAGGATCGGGCGGAAAAATGTCGTGAACCGGTTGGCCTTGGGGATATAATCGATTTCCAGGCTGGCTGGATATTACATTGCACTGGCTTCCATGACAGTCGCTCCTTTTAAGGTTTGAACAATGTGTAAAATATTTCTACAGGTTCGGGCTGAAAAGCTTCTCTGACATCCTCTTACTATTCGCAGCTGCAAACGATTTACCTGCTACTTTTCCCGCGGAGAAAGATTGGCATGAGTGATTCGGAGCTGGCTTTTGTGAACGGGTGACTGGAAATAAAAAAGCCCCCTGTCGGGGGCTTTGATTTCATTTGATGGTGGCGCTACCTGTGTTGGTTTTGCCTGGTCTGATCGGGGCTCAGGCTATTTCAGATACTTTTTCTATCCCGGCCTGCTGCATCTTCCCGGTGGCGACCTTCTGGACTTTGCCGGCGCTGATGCACTTGGTGCAGACGTAGGCGCGAACGGGTGCGCCGTTCTGGACGACGCGTATTTTCTGCAGGTTCGGGTTGAACCGGCGGCGGGTGGCGCGGTTTGAGTGGCTGCGGTTGTTGCCGTAGCCGGGTTTCTTGCCACATACTGTGCAAACTCTTGACATCGTTATTCCTTGCTCTTAAGGCGCCGGCGCCGACTGGCGCACCTGCGCTCCTTGCTTTTTACACAAGGCGACATTATGCTATAGCCGCTCCGGAATTGCAAGAAGGAGAGGCCATGATCAAAGCCCGGTGCCTTACTCTATTCGCCGGGTCAGC
>JAENWV010000112.1 GCA_016650015.1 Thermoleophilia bacterium
ACCGAACATGGCCGCCAGAGCCAGGGTCGCCAGAACTGTCATGAAAAGTGCCTCGAGCAGAATCTTTTGTGTCAGTGGCCTGGCCTGGCCATCGGCCGGATGCCGTAAGGGCAAACCGGGATCAGCTATGTCGGTTTGACTCACCTGGTGGGATGCATGTTGATGCTGCCTGTGGCATCGGGCGCAAAAAACCGCCGACGGCGAACACCGCCGGCAGAAAAGTGTGCCGCAACCGCACATGCCGACGAGTGGTTCCGACGGATGCACGGGGCAACGATTATGCCCCAGAAGCCTAGGGTAACTTGGAAGATCGCTTGCCAACGTGTCTCCTCCCGGGCCTCCCCCTTAACAGTCTTATCGGCGTGCTGCAGGGATGTCGGGAGTGACACGGGAGGATCAGTACATTTTGGCTGGTGATGAAGAATCAGCGGCGGAAATTCAGCGGTTATTGCGGTGGATTGCCATCGTCTTCAAGTTTGCGTTTGAGTACTTTGCGAAGAACGCTGCGGGGAAGTTCGTCGATGAACTCGATCTTCTGGGGAACCTTGTAGTCGGCCATTTTTTCCTTGGCGAAACGGCGTATTTCGCCAGCGGTCGCCTGCTCGTTCTCCTTGAGGACGATGTAGGCTTTGACAACCTCGCCGCGGAACTTGTTCGGCAGGCCCTTGACCGCCACTTCCTTGATCTTGTGAAACTGGCTGAGCACTTCCTCGATCTCGCGGGGATAGACGTTAATGCCGTCTGAAATTATAATGTCTTTTTTGCGGTCAACGATGTAGTAATAACCGTCTTCATCGATGCGGGCGATATCGCCCGTGTGCAGCCAGCCATCCGTGGTGATGACATCGGCCGTCTCACCGGGTTCGTTCCAGTAGCCTTTCATCACCTGAGGGCCTCGGACCAGCATCTCGCCTTCCTTTCCCGGCTTGGCATCTCTGCCGGTCGCAAAGTCCTTGATACGTACCTCGGTATTAGGAACCGGCAGACCGATGCTGCCGGTTTTGGGGGGGCCGTGCAAAGGGTTGACGTGGGTGACTGGTGAGGCTTCGGTAAGGCCGTAGCCCTCGACAACACGGCCGCCCGAAAGCCGTTCGAAATCAGCCTGAACTTCGCCTGGCAGCCGATCGGCGCCGCTGAAACAGATACGGATAGAGGAAAGATCGGCTTTGCCTTCCTTGCCGCCACGTTCCAGTGAGTGGTTGATGGCGGCATACATGGCCGGGACACCAGGAAAGACAGTGGGCTTTTCACGGTTGATGGTCTTGAGGATCTCACTCAGATCGAATTGTGGGACGAGGATGGCCGAGCCGGCAAGATCCATTATCAGGTTGCAACAGGTCAGCGCATATACGTGGAAAAACGGTAAAACCAGCAGCATCCGTTCTTCCGCCTCTTTCAGCTCGTAAAGCCAGGCGCGTGTCTGTGCGGCGTTGGCTACCAGGTTGTCATGAGAAAGTTCGGCTGCCTTCGGCAGGCCAGTAGTTCCGCCGGTATATTGGAGCACCGCAGTGTCCGACGGGTCGGCTGTCCAGGCCGGGCGTTCTTCCGGCTGTCCCTTCAGCAGATCCTTGAGCCAGAACTGGCCATTCGCGGCAAGAATTTCAGCACGGTGGCCCTCTTTCTTTTCCTTGAAAATGGAGAACAGGGCACGAAGAGCCGGTGGAAAGTAATCCTTGATGTTGGTAACCAGCAGGTGCTGCAGCTGTCCTTCCCGCTGGGCAGCCATTGCTTTGCTGAGGATGCTCTGCTGGCTGAGAGTAACCATCACCCGAGCGCCGGAGTTGTTGAGCTGAAAGCTGAGTTCACGCTTTTCATACAGCGGGCAGATCATAGTTGCGATCGCTCCAGCTTTCAGTGTTCCATAAAGACAAACGACCAATTGTGGAGAGTTGGGCAGGTGGATGGCTACGCGGTCTCCCGGCTGAACTCCGAGCCCGGCCAGGGCATGGGCAAAGCGGTTGGCTTCGCGGTCCAGCTCATGGAAGGTCAAGGTGGCTCCAAAGAAACTGGTGGCCACGGCTTCAGGATGGCGTTTCGCCGAATCTTCCAGAAGCGCCTGAACCGGGCGTCGCGTCCATGATATCTGGCGCGAGACTTCTTTCGGGTAGTAAGTCACGTCAACAATGTCCTTACTGGTTTACCGGGATCGGATAATTGCGCAGCGCCGAAGATCGCGGTATTGGACAAACATAGGGTTCCTTGCTCGATAGGGTTCCCTGCTCGAAGGGGATCAATCAGCCAGCTGTTCCAGCGCTTCCCGGGCCCAGTTGGGGTTTTTCAGAAGCGCCCGGCCAACTGCTACCAGGTCGGCCTTTTCCTCAACTACGATGCTGTTGGCAAAGACGGGATCGGTAATGCCTCCCACGGCGATAACCGGAACATCGACTACAGCCTTGATGCTCTGGGCCAGCGGTACGAAAAATCCCGGCAGGTCTTTCAGGTCTTTCGGCCTCGAGCCGCAAAGGCCACCGGAAATGTCGAGTATGTTGATACCGGCCTCCACCAGCATCGGCGCGATCTTCCGGGCTTCGTCCAGCGCCAGGCCGCCCTGCAGAAAATCGCTGGCTCCGAAGCGGTAGAGTAGCGGAAAACCTGGGCCTGTTTCATCGCGAACAGCCTTGATCACCTCAAGCGGAAACCGCAGGCGGTTTTCCGTGCTGCCGCCATACTGGTCGCTGCGCTGGTTGGTATAAGGGGAAGCAAACTGGCATAACAGAAAGCCGTGGGCTCCATGAATCTCTATTGCGTCGAAACCAGCCTCTCTGGCGCGGCGGGCCGCATCGCGGTAGGCGCCGACCAGAGCTCTGATCTCGTCGGTTTCCAGTGGGCGGGGCGTTTCATCCCGCCCGGGGACAGGAATATTCGAAGGGCCTGTGGGCTGACAACCACATACTGACTGGCTGGTATTCGCGCCGGCATGCGTTAGCTGGATCGCGCTTTTTGCACCGGAGGAGCGGATCGTATCGGCCAGTTTTGTCAGTCCCTCGACCAGGCCGTCGTTATGGATGCCCAGTTGTTTTACCGTCATTTTGCCCTCGGTCACCACATAGCTGTGTTCGACGATGACCAGGCCGACATCGGCTGCGGCACGGGCCTGGTAATGGTCGAGGTGCTTCTGGGTAACCTCGCCATCGGGGCTGGAAAAATCATTGGCCAGGGGAGGCATGACTATGCGGTTTTTAAGGACGAGATTGTCGATTGCTAGCGTGTCAGACAAAGATGTCATGTAGCTCTCCCGGTAAGATGCTGGACAGAACAAATTCTAGCTGATTGCAGCGTTGCTTGAAAGTCTGATCCTGTAGCCAGGGCAAGTCGCGCCTGCGGGAATGCTGAACGACATGGCAACAGCACTTTTTGTTACGATGTTATCCATGACAGGCGTCGAGAAATTCAATTTCAGGGAACATGTTTTGAAGAAAAATCCTCTTCTGAAGCACCGGGCGCTGGCAGCCACGGTTTTTTCGATTGAGATTATCATCATTTTGTCTTTTGGGTTGACTGGTTGCGGCTCCGGCGGTGAAACCACAGGCGGCCGGACCGACGATGAAAATAACGGGGTCTCCAGCACCACCCAGTCGGTCAATACAGCGAAAACCACTGTTGCAAAGTCCGCGGTAACCATTAAGTCTATCGAAGAGGAAGTTTCCCGAATGCGTGGTTTACCGATCAGGAGCGAGATCGCTGTCTCACATCTGAGCCGCGAGGAACTGCGCCGTGAAATGAAAGCGCAAATCGAAAAGGAATATAGTCCGGCCGAGGTCAGCGTCGAGGAGAAAGTGTTGAAGGGCCTCGGCCTGCTGGAGGAAAAGGATAACCTGACCGCGGCAATCGAGCAGATGCTGGGTGAGGAGGTCGCCGGTTTCTACGATGACGAAACCAAAGAGCTCAAGTTGGTGAGCGACAAGCTGGAGCTCAACCTGATGAACCAGGTGACCCTGGCCCATGAGGTCACCCATGCCCTGCAGGACCAGAACTTCTCGCTCAGCGAATTTTTGCCGGAGAACAGCGGCAACGATGATGCCGACCTGGCCCGACTCGCTCTTGTCGAAGGCGACGCAACGGTATCCGAAACCGATTATACGGCCGCTAATTTCAGCGCCATGGATCTGGTGAGCCTGCTCTTCGGTTCCCTGGGAGCCACTGGTGGTTTGGGAACGAACTCATACCTGGAGGACAGCCTGCTCTTTCCGTATACCAGCGGCATGAAGTTTGTGAACGTGATGAAGGAAAAGGGAGGCTGGCTGGCGGTGGATTCAGTCTACGGGAAGCCGCCGCTTTCGACCGAGCAGGTGATGCACCCTGAGAAATATCTATCTGGCGAGGCGCCGGTGCTGGTGGACCTGTCTGACATGGGAGTCTCGATCGGTCCAGGCTGGTCCTTGTCTTTTGAGAACAACCTCGGCGAATTTGGTTTGGTCGAACTACTTTCGGTTGACATTTCGTCGTCGCGAGCACGCAGGGCGGCGGCGGGGTGGGGTGGAGATGCCATTGAATATTACGAAGGTCCGGAAGGCACCAGCCTGATGGTCGTGGCATCCGTATGGGACAGCCAGCAGGAAGCAACCGAGTTTGCAAAGGCTATGGGCGAGGCGCTGGAGAATCGCTACGACAGCAAATTTGAACTAGCGCCGGGCACGGCTCCAGTCCTCAGGAGTGATGACGGCGTCTGGCTGCTTGCGCATAAAGGCCTGGGGGTGGTATTGGTACAGGCTCCCGACCAGGCGCTGGCAGAAAAAATGCTGGGTCAGTCATTGCTTGCGATGCCGGCATAGTCCAGTGGCTGTTCGCCGGATCCCTCGATGACCTCCAGGAATGCTTCCACGAGCTCGGAATCGAACTGGGTTCCGGAGCCATGTTTAAGCTCACCCACGGCAGCTTCGCGGCTGAGGGCCTTTCGGTATGGCCTGTCAGATGTCATGGCTTCATAGGCGTCGGCGATGCCGATAATCCTGGCCCCCAGCGGTATCTCGTCGCCGACCAGCCCATCCGGGTATCCGGAGCCGTCCATGCGCTCGTGGTGGTGACGCACCAGCGGTTTTACTTCGTAGGGAAAATCCATTGGTTCGATGATCTTATGGCTGAGGATAGGATGGCTCATGATCTCGCTATACTCTTCCTCGGTCAGCTTTCCCGGCTTTAGCAGGATGGCATCAGGGATGCCGATCTTGCCGGTATCGTGAAGGTAGCCGGCGCAACGAACTGCGGAGAGCATTTCATCCTCCAGCTCGTGCTTGCGGGCGAGGGCTTCGGCATAGTCGGCAACCCGGTCGGAGTGTCCCCGGGTGTAGGAATCCTTGGCGTCGATTGCTTCAGCAAGCGAACGGATGGTGCTCAAGAAGGTCTCCTCAAGTCGTTTATACATTTCGGCGTTGTCGATCGCCACGCCGGCCTGGTTGGTGATGTCGACGAACAGCTCCATCTGTCCGGGCTCGGAGAAGGCGCCGCGCCTGGTACTGGACACTGCGATAAGACCCAACAGCTTG
>JAENWV010000187.1 GCA_016650015.1 Thermoleophilia bacterium
AGGCGTAACCCGCGAAGCCGGCAGCGGCCACGAGGACGAGGATAATGATAATTATCCACCTTCGCGGGAAAGAGTCTTGAGAGCTATACTTGTTTATCGGGGAAGACATTGCAGGCAAATCGAGGTTAGCGCAATGCATACTCAAAGTCAAAAAGGTTGATGAACCTGCTGCTGCACATCTGCTGCGCCCCTTGTTCCACGGCCACCATCGAGGCCTGGCGGCTGGAGGCGGTTGAACTCACCGGCGTTTTTTTCAATCCCAACATCCACCCCTACGCCGAACATCAGCGCCGCTACGACACCCTTCTCGCCTACGCCAGCAAGACCGATCTGCCGCTGATCGGCGAACCGCTCTACGACGTCACCGCCTGGTTGCGGCAGGTGCATGGCCAGGAGAAAAAGGGCGTGCGTTGCCGCGTCTGTATAGCCGAACGGCTGCGCCACACCGCCGGCCTGGCCGCTGCTGCCGGTTTTGAAGCCTTCAGCACAACCCTGCTGATCAGCCCCTGGCAGGAACACGAGATCATCCGGGAAGAGGGGGAGCGCGCCGCCGCCGAGGCGGGCGTCGAGTTTCGCTACCGCGATCTGAGACCGCAATACCGCCACGGTGTCGATCTCGCCAAAGAAGCGGGCCTCTATCGCCAGATATACTGCGGTTGCATCTTCAGCGAGGCCGAGGCGGCGCTTGCGCGTGAGAAGCGACGCCCGGCGAACAAGCCCAAGGTGGCGCTCGAGCGCGCACAGAGACGCTTGTCGAACAAGCCCGACCGCTCGCGGAAAGCCTGACCGCCCGTGCTGACCAGCGAACTGAATTACAATTTGCCTCCGGAGCTGATCGCCCAGCATCCGGTCGTGCCCCGTGACCTCAGCCGCCTGCTGGTCTATGACCGATTAACCGACTCCATGAAGCACCGGCGTCTGCTCGACCTGCTGGCCCACCTGAACCCTGGCGACGCCCTGGTCTACAACGATTCCCGGGTGCTGCGTGCCCGCGTGCGCGCGCTCAAACCCACCGGCGGCAAGGTGGAGCTGCTGTTCCTGCAGCGCCGCCGGGTCAAGCTCTGGGAGGCGCTGGTTAAACCGTCGGCGCGGCTCCAGGAAGGAACCGGTCTGGAACTGGCACCGGAATTCACCGCGCGGATCGACGGCCTGAAGACTGGCGCCGTCTTCACTCTGAAGGAGAACCTGGGCGGCGGCCGCTGGCTGGTGAAGAACATGACGGCCACCGCGACAGAGGAGCTGCTCGAGCAGATCGGCGAGATGCCGCTGCCGCCCTACATCAAGGAGCGGCTAGACGAACCGGAGCGCTACCAGACCGTCTATGCCAGCGAGCGAGGCTCGGCGGCGGCGCCCACCGCCGGACTTCATTTCACGCGGGAGCTGATCGAACGTATCCGGGCCGCGGGCGTCGCGCTATTGCCACTGACCCTGCACATCGGCCTCGACACCTTTCGTCCCGTTAACGAGGCAGTGCTGGAACTGCATGAAATTCACAGCGAACATTACCGGTTGCCGGCGGATTCATACGAAGAAATCAGACGGACCAAGGATCGCGGCGGCAGGGTCGTCGCGGTGGGGACCACGGCGGTGAGGACCCTGGAGACCGTTTTTCAGGAGCCTTACGGCCCGCTCGAGGGCGAGACCAGCCTGTTCATCACTCCAGGTTACCGCTTCCGCGTGGTCGACGCGCTCTTGACCAACTTCCACCTGCCCAGGTCAACGCTGCTGGCGCTAGTGATGGCGTTCGCTGGAGGACAGCAGACCCGGCGCCTGTACCGGGAGGCCGTCCGGCAGGAATACCGCTTCTTCAGCTTTGGCGACGCCATGTTGCTGCTCTAGTACGGTTTATGGTTACCGGCAAAGGAAAAACGCGCCGGGGCGCGTTTTTCCATCAGTTTGGTCAGGGAGCAAGACAGGTCGCTAGCTCTGCCAATTTTCCATCTTTTTTGCCACCTCTGACAATTTCTGTCCCCCCAGTTCTTCCACAACCTTGTCCAGGCTGTTTTGGAGAACGACCATCTTGATGGTGTCGAGCCGGACGATGAGCGTATCGCTGGTCCGGGGCGGTTCATCCGGACGCCGCAAGCTGTGGTAGGCGACCTGCATCAAAGGGATAAAATGCAGCTACTTGACGTTCAGCAGATCACTGACGCGGGACTGATAACCACCGGGTTTGATGTGGATGAAACCCCTCGATTTCGTAATCATCAGTAGTGACCTTCGCCCTGATCGCCTGCGTCTGAATCGTGCGATCGGTATTGGGATGGCTGAACATTGCGCTGTTGTCAGTGGATCTCATAGTACCCCTACCTTAATTTGAGATATGCCCGTTGGAAACCGTAGTGCTTTAATTCGTCGCCTGTGGCGATTTTCCTAAATCCATGTTTCCAGGATACTCATCGGCAATTTGGGGATTTTGACCATAATTTTGTGCCGCCCATGGCGCCGCTGCGGCAAAGGATTCTTCCACTGACAACCCCCGGGCCATGCTGTTCTCGACCATGTACTGCACCATGACCCCGTGCTGGGACTCGGGAATCTCGCTGGAAAGCTCGTCGGCCTGGCTGGACATGGTGACGACGCGGTTGGGTCCGGTGATGCCCGGTTTGTTGAAGCCGCCGCTGGAGCAGCTGTCGATATGTATCCACATGCGTCCGGCCTGGATGCCTCCGAGGTAGCCCGCGAGCTCGTTATCCCAGAGCAGCCCCTGGCCCTTGAGATAGTCGAAGCTCATGAAGTCGAAGGGAACCAGCGCGTAAGAGTTGGTTACCCCGGGCAGATTCAGGCCGGCGTCCGGAGCGCTTCGCAGACCGTGGCCACTATAGAAGAAGACCACGTCGGAGCCGGAGTCGATGTCCGGGTTATGGGACAGCCAGTCGAGCGCCTCGATAATGCCCTGGCGGTTGGCCTGGGAGTTCTGCAGCAGCCGGACGTTTTCCCGGGGAAAGCCGAGCTTTGTGGTCAGCAGCCTGTAGACGGAGGCCGCGTCCTGGTCGGCAAAA
>JAENWV010000154.1 GCA_016650015.1 Thermoleophilia bacterium
GACCTCTTTGGCGCCCTGGCGGATCGATACGCGCGCCGCGTCCATGGCGGAGAAACCGCCGCCGATGACGGCGACCCGGTCGCGTATGTCAGGCGGGTTGCCCAGGGTCACTTCGCGCAGGTAATCAACCATGGGGATGACCCCCGGCGTATCCTCGTTTTCGACGCGCATCGGCATGGACTCGTGGGCGCCGATTCCCAGGTAGAGGGCATCGTAGCCTTGTTCCCCAAGGAGGCCGTCGATGCTGCAGTCAGGTCCCAGGCATTGATTCGTCTTCAGTACCACGCCCATGTCCCAGAGGGGCTCAAGTTCGGCGTCTAGCACCCGTTTGGGAAGACGGTACTCGGGGATGCCGTAGCGCAGCATCCCCCCCGGCTCCGGCAACGCCTCCAGAATGGTGACCGCGTGGCCCTTGAGCGCCAGGTAGTAGGCGTTGGCGAGCCCCGCCGGTCCGGCGCCGATGACGACGACCTTCTTTCCGGTCAACGGTTCGGGCTGCTCGGGACGAAGACCTTTTTCGATGGCGATGTCGCCCACGAAACGGTGCGAGAGCCTGATGGAAATAGGCTCCTCCACCTCGGAGCGGCGGCACTGGGACTCGCAGGGGTGCGGACAGATGCGCCCAACCACTGCCGGGAACGGCAGGTTCTGTTTGAGCACCCGCTGGGCCTCATCGTAGTCGCCCTCGGTGATCAGGCCGATGAAACCAGGCGCGTCGACTCCCGTCGGGCAGCCGTACTTGCAGGGCGGCAGGCAGTAGGCGTTATGGTCGGAAAGTAAAAGTTCCAGGTAGGTCTTGCGCAAGCGTGTGAGCTGCTCCGACTCGGTGGTCACCCGCATTCCCTCGCGGACGAAGGTGGCGCAGGACGGCACCGGCCGTTCCTCGCCCTCGACCTCAACGACACATACCCGGCAGCCGCCATGGGGCTCCAGCTCCTTGAGATAACAGAGGTAGGGAATCTTGATCTTCACCGATTTGGCGGCCTCGAGGATGGTGTCCCCCTCGCGGGCCTGGACTTCCTGCCCGTTGATCGAGATGGTCATGAGCGATCCCCGTTCAGCCCGGACCGGCGGCAATGTTTCGATGTGCTCCCTCATAAGGTCGCGCCCCTTTCCGCGGAGCAGAATTTATCCCTGCCCAGATGGTCCAGGAAGTCCTGACGGAAAAATTTAAGTCCGGTCAGCAGCGGACGCACCGAGCCGCGGCCCAGACCGCAGAGCGCTCCGTCGGCGATATCCGCGGCGAGCTCCGCCGCCAGGTCAAGGTCGCTCTCGGAGCTTTTGCCGGAGACGATCCGATCGACGATGTCCAGCAGACGCCAGGTTCCCAAACGGCAGGGAACGCATTTGCCGCAGGACTGGGCGGCGGAAAAAGCCAGGTACTCACGCACGACCTCGACGATGCATTCATAACTGCCGAGTAGGCGGATAACGCCGGAACTAATGTCGCCGCCGGTCTCGGCGACGGATTCATAATCCAGAGGGATGTCAAATAGTCCGGGCGAGAGGAAGCCGCCGCCGCTGGAACCGACCAGCGCCGCCCGCGCCTCGCCGGTGAAACCGCCCGCCGCTTCGGCCAGTTTCTTCAGCGTGATGTCGAGGGGTGCCTCGTAGAGGCCGGGCCTGGCGACACCGCTGATCAGGTTGAAAAGCCGGGTGCCCGGTGCCTGCGCGGCGCCGATCTTCTGAAACTCCCGGGCCCCGTTGTTGATGATCCAGGGCACGGTCGACAGGGTCTCGACATTCTCGACGATCGTGGGCATGCCGTGCAGGCCATGCTCCGCCGGATACGGGGGCCGCACCCGCGGCATGGGGCGCCCTCCCTCGAGGGTGGTCAGCACCGTGGTCTCCTCGCCGCCGGCAAAAGCTTCCGGTACAGCCCGCACCTTGATAGAGAAGGAAAAATCGGTGCCGGGAAGATCGCCGGCCAGGAAGCCTTTCTCCTCGGCCTGCATCACCGCTATCTGCACATGCTCCAGCGCCAGCCGGTTACTGATGCTGGCGTAGATGATTCCCTGGGTAGCGCCGACGGCGTAACCGGCGATAATCATGCCCTCGATCACGCTGTGGGGATTGTTCTCAAGAATGGAGCGGTCCTTGACCGAATCAAGATCGCCTTCGGCGGCGTTGCAGATGATGTACTTCTGGGGGGCCTCGGTTCCCCGGGCGATCTGCCATTTTTTACCGGTAGAAAATCCGGCGCCGCCCCGGCCGCGCAGCCCGCTGACCGCGATCTCTTCGACGACCTCATCAGGGCTCATCTCGGTGAGGGCGCGGGTGGTGGCCTTATAGCCGCCCGCGCCGGCATAATCATCAATGCTTTCCGGGTCGATGGCGCCGTGGTTGGCCAGCAGGATGGCAGGGCTGCCCGGAACAACGGCAACTGTGGTCTCCGGCGGCTCCGCCACGATTTCTTCGGGACCGGGCGCCCCCGGGCGCAGCTGATCGTAAAAAGTCGCGACGCCGAAGGCCTGCGCCAGCCAGACGCCGTTGCGGCTGGCGGTCTTGGCCAGCACCAGCGGCGAAAGAACGGTCGAATCGAGAAGCGAGCTGGCCAGGCAGCCGTCCCGGTCGGGCGCCGGCAGCGGCTCCGCCTTCTCCGGCCAGAACTCCAGTCCCAGCGGTTTCTCTCCCCGGTTAAAGTACGAAAGCATCGGCCCGGCGCCGGCGTCCAGGCTCCAGACCTTCTCCGGCTGCATATTCTCATAGATTATCCTGATGGCTACCGATGGGCAGATCTGTTCGCAGAAAGTGCAGGAGATGCAGCGGGGATCGACCGCGTCCGGTTTCAGCCGCAGGCGCAGGAGCCCACGGGAGCGCTCCGGCAGCTGGCGGCGCACCTCGGGATACTGCACCGTCACCTTCTTGGTGAGAAGGTGACCGATGGTCGCCTGCAGTCCTTTTAAAAGTCCAAGCATCTAGTCTGACCCAGTCATGAGCGGATACCGCCCTTGCCGGTACCGGAGATCACCGTGGTCATCTTCCTGGTTGCCAGAAGCCTCAACCGGTTGCGTAGCAACACTTTCCTGATGACGCTGGGGAAGAGGATGATGAACAAGGCTATCGACGACCAGCTGAAAATCGCCGTCGGCAGCAGAAAATTATCCGGCCAGATCAAAATGAAGCCACTGGTAGCCGCCACATTGAGCAGGCTCAACGGGATCAGCACTTTCCAGGCAAAGGACATCAGCTGGTCGATCTGCAGCCGTGGGAATGTGGAGAAAAACCAGATTATGACCAGCGCCATGATACTGACCTTGACGGCCAGCCAGACCGGGCTGTTGAAGAGCGGGCCACGCCATCCCCCGAGAAAGAGCGTCGACCCGGCCATGGCCCAGACGGTGACGTTGCCCCACTCGATCAGGGCGGCGAAGAAGGCGAAGCGCATGCCACCATATTCCGTATTGTAGCCGCTGACCAGCTCTGACTCCGCTTCCGGCAGGTCGAAAGGCGTCCGGTTGAGCTCGGCGACGCCGGCAATGATAAAGATGATGAAGGCCAGTGGTTGCACGGCGCCGAACCAGACCGTTTCCTGCGCCTCGACGATCATGTTCAGGCTGAGGGATCCGGTGAGCAGCGCCACCAGGACGATGTTCAGGATCAGCGGTATCTCATAGGAGATCATCTGCGCCGCCGCTCTGAGCCCGCCCACCAGCGAATATTTGTTGTTGGAAGCCCAGCCGGCGATCAGGATGCCCAGGACGCTGAAAGCGCCCACCGCCACCAGATAGATGAGCCCGATGTTCAGGTTGGCGATGGTGTAGCTATCGCTGAAAGGAATTACCACCTGCGTGAGCATGGGCGTTACCAGGGCTACCGCCGGCGCTATCAGGAACAGAAGCTTATGAGCCTGGGACGGCGTGACGTCTTCCTTGATGAACAGTTTGAGGCCGTCGGCGAAGGGCTGCAAGAGCCCCTGGGGCCCGACCCGGTTGGGGCCTAGACGGTCGCAC
>JAENWV010000102.1 GCA_016650015.1 Thermoleophilia bacterium
GGAGTTTGTATTTCGTTTTAATTCAGTAATTGAGCGGATGTCTTCGGTAATACTCAGCGTCATGGCTTGCCTCCAGCATTAAATTTAGATCCTAATATAATGCTTATTCTATGCTGAAGAGAATGTCGTTGCAAGTTTTTTTTGATGCCGAACGAGCAATTGACCTGCAGCTTAGCTGTCCGCATCCAATTGCATGTTAGGAATGCTGGATGCTATTCGTCTAATCTCTGAACTGGTAAAGTCCCCGCCATACAATCTCAAGAACACCTGTGCCCGCAACTGCCCTTCACTAAGAGCTTTGTTTTGTCTCTCCAAGCCGGCCTTCAAAAGAGTTCTTCCTGAATCAAACATGCGGCTCGCCATCCTCAAACGCTCAACTGGGCTTCGCGCGGCTATCATCGACGAAATCCGCTTTTCTATATTTGGAGTTGTATCATTCAATTCTCACCTGACCGATTAGCTCTAGTGCATTTCTGCTCATTCATGTTTAAAATATATGTAATAGAAAATACAATATAATGTAATAACTATTACATCGAAGGAATGGCCAGGAAGCGCAACGGCCCCGCCAAACAGGAGCGATATGGGAACTCAAGATTACAAGTGGCTGGTCCTGGTCTATTATCTCCCCCCCGAGGCTGGCAGCGCCCGCGTCCGCGTCTGGCGCAAGATGAAAAAGCTGGGGATGGTCTCTTTCCGTAACTCGGTCTATTTCCTGCCGTTTTCTGAAGAGAATCATGAAATAACGCAGTGGCTCTGCCAGGAGATCCAGAAGGCTGGCGGTGAGGCGACGCTGCTCAAAACTGAGAGCGTGGAGAACCTGACCGACGAAGAGGTGGCCGGTTTCTTCAGGAAAGCGCGCGGCGAGGATTACGACCAGCTGGCCCGGGACGCCGGCGAGTTATTTAAGCGTCTGGATTCCCTCAGCCGGGCCCGCGAAAGTACCGGCAGCGACGTTGGTGCGGCGGGGATGACCACCCTGGCCGATGATCTAAAAGCCTTGGAGAAGCGGCTTGCCGAGACCCGGGAAATTGATTTCTTCCAGGCTCCGGGCGGCGGCAAAGCCGAGGAGATTGTCAGCAGTTGCCGCATGGTCATGCGCAAGCTTCACAAACAGGAGGAGCCACCGGCTAGGGTCGATCGGCCTCGACTCGATACCGCCGATTTCCAGGGCAAGACCTGGGTGACGCGGCCGCGTCCCTATATTGACAGGATCGCCACCGCCTGGGCGATCAGGCGTCTAATCGATCCGGAGGCGCGCTTTGTGTTCGCCGAGGATCCCGCCAGTGCCGAGGGCGCCATCCCCTTCGACTACATTGAAACCGATTTCAGCCACCAGGGTGAGGACTGCACGCTGGAAACGCTGCTCGACCGTTTCGGTATTGAGGACGCAGCCGTGAGGGCGGTCGCCGAGATCGTGCACGACATAGATCTAAAGGATGCAAAATTCGGCCGGCGGCAGGCCGCCGGGGTTGAGGCCGTACTGAAGGGTCTGTTGGCTGCCGGCGATGACGACCAGGAGCTGCTGGTCAGGGGATTTGACCTCTTCGATAACCTCCTCGCCGGCCTCGGCTCTACACGGGGATCCAATGGTCTGCGCGGTCCTGGAAAGAAATCCGATGTCCGGCGCGGCCTCGGAAACAAAGCCAGCGCCGGCAAAAAAAGAACACAGAGTCGCAAACGACCCGCGGGTAAAAAGTCAGCATCCAAAGGATAGCTGGAACAAAAGGAGGAACCACAATGCCACCCACAGACAAACACTATCAGTCAAGCCTCGCACGGACTGGCAATGAACACCGCGACGTGCACGAATGGCTCGACAGCGACCCGGAAAAGCTCGCCGAACGGCATGACATCACCAGGATCCACGAATACGGCAAGATGATCGAGGAGAAGTATGGCAGCGAAGCGCGGGACGAGTACATCGAGCACATACGCGAGGATGTGCAGGTGAAGTTCACCAGCCTGGCCAGCGACGAAACCGCCATGGCCGATGCCCTCGCCTACTTCGGCTGCGGTAAATAACCGCCCGGACGACACAACTATTCGCGCAACTATCAGAGACATACGCGAGACAGAGAGGTGCATCATGACTTATGAAATCGAAACCGGAGACATACAAATATTGCGGGATGCGGGCGTCTCCGAAGACGATATCACTCACTGCGTCAAGGTCGCGGAAAAATCCCGCGAGGTAGCCGGGCGCACCGGCGCCGAAGTCGATATGGCGCTCGTGGTGAGGGGCGCGCTCTTTCACGACCTCGGCAAGGCTGAGACCCACGAGATCGGGCACGGCCGCATCGGCGCCGAGATGGGAGAGCGGCTGGGACTGGCTCCCGAGATCACAGCCGTTATGGAGAAGCACATCCGCGGCGGCCTCACGGAAGAGGAGGCGGTGGAGCTGGGCCTGCCGGTGAAGGATTATACCCTGGGCCGTCTGGAAGAGAGGATCATCATCTACGCCGACCGTCTAATTGACATCATCACCGAGGACGTCGTGGATATCGGCGGCGACGAGCTCGAGGCGGAGCGGCGTTTCGAGGAGATCCTCAGAGACTACGAGAAATACGGCAAGAACAAACCTACCCTGGTCCGTTACCTCGGCTATCACGACGAGATCCAGGGGTTGATGAACAGCGCCGCCGCCAGGGCAAGCGAAAACGCAAACGCCAGCACCAACTCCAGTCGATGAGGCGGCGCAGCGGCAAGATATGACGACGCCATGAAGATCAGCCCGTTCAAATTGTTGTGCGGCACGGGGCTCTTCGCCATCTTCAGCTCGACGATCTCCAAGAGCCCCGTGCTGCCCCTTTACGCGACCTATCTCGGGGCTGGGCCTTCCGGCGTCGGCTTCGTCGCCTCCGTGTCCGCCTTCACCGGCATCGTCGCCAGCATCCCGGCGGGGCTGCTCTCCGACAGGATAGGCAGGAAGAGGCTGCTGATCGTCGCCGCCGTGGTGTTCGCCACCGCGCCCTTCCTCTATATGGTGGTGACAGAGCTATGGCAGCTGGCGCTGGTCCGGTTTTACCACGGCTTCGCCACGGCGATCTTCCTTCCCGTGGGAATGGCTCTCGTCTCCGACCTGTTCCATGGCGAGCGGGGCGAGAAACTGGGATGGTTCTCCACCTCGATGCTGCTGGGCAGGTTCATGGCGCCCATCGTCGGCGGCGCGCTCATCGGCGCGCTCGTGTTCAACCCGGGGCTGAGTTACCACGTCGTTTATCTGGTCTGCGGTGCGGCGGGCATAATGGCACTCATCCTGACAATCTTCATCCCGGAACCACGCAGGTCGAGTGAAGAAAAGCAGGACTGGCGGCAGAGCCTGCGCACTTTCCGGTCGGTGATCTCGCGGCGGGACATCGTTATCACCGCCATGGTCGAGGCGGCGATCCTCTTCTCCTACGGGACTTTCGAGACGTTCATGCCGCTATTCGCCCTGCGGGCCGGACTTAGCGCCTACGCGGTGGGCGTGTTCCTGTCAGCCCAGGTCGTTACCCTGGCGCTGACCAAGCCCATCATGGGCAGGTTCTCCGACCGGCATGGACGGCCGCCGCAGATCATCGCCGGCGCCACGCTGGGGGCGGCCTGCATCGGCAGCTTCGCTTTTTTCGGGGATTTCCTGCCGCTGCTGGGCCTGAGCGTCCTGTTCGGCCTCAGCCTTTCCATCGTGACCTCAGCCACCTCCGCCTACATCGCCGACCTGAGTGAACGCGAAACCCATGGTTCGGCCATGGGCATCCTCGGTTCGATCATGGACATCGGCCATACGACTGGTCCGCTGGCCGCCGGTGTAGTGGCCGCCTCTTTCGGCATTGGCCGGGCCTTTTTCGGCGCCTCTCTGGTCCTGGCTGCAATGGCCCTGTTTTTCTTGATGACCATCGGCGCCGCCCACCACCGCCACCCACAACCTGTTTAACCAACCCCGTAAAAGGAAAGTCTTAGGCTGAACCATTTACAAGAACTCCTTACGCAAGGAAGCTGCTATGCCCCGAACAAAGATCATGAGGATGATCTTCGTCATGGCCGGAACCGTAATCGGCCTGCTCTTTTTGCTGTTCTTCACCGCATGCGGCGACTCGCAGCCGACGTCGTCGGCGGAAACACATTCGTCCACCGCCAGCCCTCCTGCAGACTCAACCACCTCCTCCACAACTTCCCCCGGTACTCATACGATTACCATCGACGGTCACACACTGACGGTTCCCGACGGCTTAACAATCGAGCGCTGGGTCTCCGGCCGCGACACCCTTCGCATGATGGCTGTCACCGACGACGGCTTGCTACTGGTCACGGAAATGGGAAAGGGCAACGTACTGGGTTACGATCTGGCGGAAGACAGACCACAACCAATCACGGTCGTCAAAGGTCTGTCGCATCCCTCCGGCATCACGATGCACGATGAGTTCCTCTTCGTCGCCGAGGAAACAAGTATTTTGAGATACGAATACAAAGGCGCCGGCACGATCGGGGAAAAGCAGACGATCATCGCCGGCCTTCCCAGCGGCGGCCATGCGACCCGCACCATCGGCGTCGGTCCCGACCGCAAGCTTTACCTGGCGGTGGGCAGCAGCTGCAACATCTGCGAGGAGACGGACGCCCGCCGCGCCGCGCTCTCCCGCTGCAACCTCGACGGCTCCGGCTGCGAGGTCTTCGCCAGCGGCCTGCGCAACACCGTGGGCTTCACCTGGCAGCCGCAGACCGGTGAGATCTGGGGTGTCGATAACGGCCGTGACGGTATCGGCGATGACCTGCCGCCGGACGAGGTTAATATAATCATGCCGGGGAAAAACTACGGCTGGCCTTATTGCTACGGCAGTTATATGGTCAACCCGGAGTATGTCGAAGACAAGGCAAGGACGCGCTTTTGCGAGGCGACCGAGCCGCCGGTGGTCGAATTGCAGGCCCATTCGGCGCCACTGGGATTGCGTTTTCTCAGCGATCCCGTCTGGCCCGCGGACTACCAGCAAACCCTGTTCATCGCCTTCCACGGCTCCTGGAACCGCAAGGCGCCCACCGGCTACAAGGTAGTCCGCGTCGATCGCGACCGTCGGGTGACCGACTTCATCACCGGCTGGCTGGATGAGAAGACCGGCAAGACCTGGGGCCGTCCGGTTGATATTATGTTCGCTGATAATAGAATGTACATCACCGACGATTCGAGCGGCTCGATCTACCGGGTGACCAGATCAATCTGAAACGATGGAGGCTATGATGGCTGATAAAAAAGAAGAAGATATTGTTGAAGACGAGAAGGCGGATACGCCCCCGACTGAAATAAGCGGGGACGAACAGTCCTCAACGGATGAGGCAGGCGCGGAAAAAGTGGATACCGCGGAAACGGGTAGCGATAAATCCGCAACCGCGAAAGAGCCGGAAGCCGACGCCGCAAAAAACCCCGAGCAGATGACCGAGGCGGAGCTGCGGGCGGAGATGGCAAGGCACTTCGGTGAGCAGAAGGTCGACGACGTGCTGGTCCAGTTCCTGGTCAGCCTGAGCAACCTCGCCTATATCAAGATGGGGCTGACAGAGGACACAAAGGATGTCAAGGACCTGGCGCAGGCGAGTCTCGCCATCGACGCCTTCAAGACGCTGCTCGACACGGTGGGCGAGCGGATTCCGGACCAGGACCGCCAGGCACTGGCTGGCGCGCTTTCCAGTATGCAGCTGACCTACGTGAAGGCGGAGTCGTAGCCGGTCGCCGGTGATGAGGCTGACAGAAAGCCGTCACCATTACGTCACGGCCATAATGGGTGTTATCCTGTAAAAAGATTTCCCGGCCAGCAGAACAGGATCCCATGACCGAACCCATCGACAGAGAACTCCCTCCCAAGCCGGAAACGGCCTGCAAATATCTGTATAAAGACTCCGCGAAATACCGCACTCTCCGCGATATCTGGCTTTGCACCAAGGACGAACGCTTTTCCGAGGTCTCGAGGAAAAAAGCGGAAAAATGCCTTGCCGGCAAGTGGTGCGAACGCTGAGTTTCCACAGCGTCATGTTGCACAAAGTGTTGCAATAAGATTCAAAATGTTGCGTTTTGAAGCTGCAAAGCACCTTCCTTTGTGCTATATTCACAAGGTTTGACGCAAGCGGATATCCCTGTTTAA
>JAENWV010000022.1 GCA_016650015.1 Thermoleophilia bacterium
CCCCTATACAGTCCCGAGCAGGCATGCAGGCACAACGTCAGGCCGGGAATGACTGGCTGGGCACAGGTCCATGGCAGGAACGCGATCGGCTGGGATGAAAAGTTTGAGATGGATCTCTGGTATATCGATAACCGGTCTTTAGCATTGGATTTGAAAATATTACTGATGACTTTGAGGAAAGTGTTAAGGCGTGAGGGGATCAGTGAGAAAGGGGAGGCGACCATGTCCCGTTTTCAAGGAACAGCAAAAACATGACAGCTGACGTGGTAAAGGAGAGAATTTTCATATTCGGAGCCAGTGGACATGCCAAGGCCGTGATCGACACGGTGGAAAACGAGGGGCGATATGAAATCGCCTTACTGATCGATGACGATACCAGTCTGGCTGGAGAGAAACTTTGCGGATACGAAATCGGCGGTGGCAGGAATGAGATCGAAGCTGTCATGAAAAAACACGCCGTTACCGGATGCATTGTTGCTATCGGTGACAATGAAGCACGCATGGAGACAGCGGCATGGCTTGCAGGTCAGGGATTGCATCTGGTGAGTTCAGTGCATCCGTCATGCCAGTTGGCGCGTGGCGTTAAGGTCGGCGCCGGCGTAGTAATCATGGCCTGCACGGCAATCAACACGGACGCTGAAATTGGGGATAACGTTATCGTTAATACCAGCGCCAGCATCGATCACGACTGCCGTGTCGGCGACGGAGCTCATATAGCTCCCGGATCAACTCTATGTGGAGCTGTTAAAATCGGGCAACTGGCTATGGTCGGAGCTGGAGCGACGGTGATTCCCAATGTAGAAGTCGGCGCTGGAGTGACTGTATTGCAGGACGTTCCTGATGGCGTCACTACTCTAGGAGCCAGACCGACTGGTTCTGCTGGAAGTGGGCGAGATGAACGCTGAGCCGCCAGCTTCTTATGGTAGCGAACCGATTCGCTCCGAGCCTTTTCAGCCATGGCCGTTTTTCGAAAGGGCTGAAATCGATGCTACCGTGAAGGTTCTTGAGTCAGGCCGGGTGAACTACTGGACTGGCGATCATGGCAGGTTGTTCGAAGAGGAGTTCGCCAGCTACACCGGTTGCCGATACGCAGTCGCACTTGCTAACGGGACCGTTGCCCTGGAAGCCGCACTGTTAGCGTTTGGGATCGGTTCTGGAGACGAAGTAATTGTGCCAAGTCGCACCTTTGTGGCAACTGCGTCCAGCGTGGTTTTGCAAGGGGCCAGGCCGATAATGGCAGACGTTGATCCTGTCAGCCAGAATATCACTGCCGAAACAGTCCGCAACCTGATAACCCCGAGGACCAGGGCGATTATCGCTGTACATCTTGCAGGATGGCCTTGTGATATGGATCCATTGATTGAGCTGGCTCGCGGGAAGGGTATCAGGCTTATCGAAGACTGTGCCCAGGCTCACGGGGCGACCTATAAAGGCCGTCCAGCAGGTTCGCTTGGTGACATTGCCGCATTTTCCTTCTGCCAGGACAAGATCATGACTACCGGTGGCGAAGGGGGCATGCTGACGACTGACGACCAGGATATTCGTGAGCGTGTCTGGTCCTACAAGGACCATGGCAAGAGCTACGATGCCGTATACAATCATGATCATCCAGTGGGCTTTCGCTGGCTTCACGAATCATTCGGCACCAACTGGAGGCTGACCGAGGTCCAGTCGGCGATCGGCAGGCTGCAGCTAGCCAAACTCGACAGCTGGCTCGAATCCCGGCGGCATAACGCTGCCATGCTCACTGAAGGCTTCTCAACAATATCTGCGATAAGGCTCACCGTGCCGCCACCTGAAGTCGAACATTCGTATTATAAATATTACTGTTTTATTAAGCCGGAAATGCTCAGGGAAGGCTGGGACCGCGACCGGATAATGAGGGCTGTAAGCGATGAAGGGATTCCCTGTTTTAGTGGCACATGCGGGGAAATATACCTGGAAAGGGCATTTGTTGATGGGGGGCTTACGCCGTCAGAGCGCCTGCCGCAAGCCAGGAAGCTGGGGGAGACCAGCCTCATGTTTCAGGTTCACCCGACCCTGGGAACCCGTGAAATGCAAGAGACCTGCGCCGCGGTGGAAAAAGTGTTTAACAGGGCGGCGATTTAAACGACGCCCATAGTCTCCAGAATCGCTGCATTGACCTTGTGCACATCGTATTTGTTGACAGCCAGTTCGCGACTGCGTTGACCCATACCTGCAATAATCCTCGGATCATCCATGAAGCGCTTCATGGCTGCGGCAAGACTGAGTGAATCACGGGCTTGAACCAGGAAGCCATTATCCCCGTCGACAACCGTTTCGCGGCATCCGGGAACGTCAGTGCTTATGATCGGCCTACCCATCGACATCGCCTCAAGGACTGAGCGCGGAGTCCCTTCACGATAGGATGGAAGTACATAGACACTGGCGGCGGCGATCGCTGGCCTGACATCCTCGGTCTCTCCCATGTAATCGATAATGCCGGCATCCTGCCATTCGTCGATGGTCTTTTTGTCGATAGCCGATGGATTCCTGTCAAAGGGCCCCAGCAGGCGGAATTTCACATCCGGGTAGTCTTCGCGCAGGATCCTCGCCGCGCCGGCATACTCTTTTATTCCCTTTTCCCTCAACAGTCGGGCGATCAGCAGAAAAGAAAACGGCTCCACAATTGGCTCGGTGTAATTAAAATGATCCAGATCGACACCGGAACCGTTGATCAGCACGGCCTGCTCAGGTTTGACCATCTCCGTCTCCACAAAAAGCTTCATGTCGTCTGGATTCTGAAAAAATACGGCACGGTTTGTTCGCAGACTTTTACGGTAGAGACGGCGTACCCCGATATTTGTGAGCCGCTGGGCAAAGGTTTCACCCTGAAAAGCGTATCCGAGGCCCGTGATGATCGAGAAAATGCTATCGATACCGGCTTTCTTCGCTGCCATTGAGCCGTAAATGACTGGTTTGATGGTATAACCGAGAAGCAGATCCGGCTTAAGGCGCGTGAGCAGCGCCTTTATGCCAGCGATCGATCGAGCGTCGCTAAGGGGGTTCATGCCGGTTCGCTGAAGTTTTACCTGTTCGTATCCGGCGCCGATTTCCCGTAATCGCTCGGCGATGTCGTCCGCTGGTTCTGGCGCGCATCCGGTTACTTCGTGTCCCCGGCGTACAAGCTCAGCAAGCAGCGGCCCGCGAAAATTGACCAGCGAATCAGCCCAGCTTCCCATGACCACGATTTTCAATGTGGCGCCCTGAGAATCATTATTGCCTGTCGGTGCCTGCTCCATATTGGTCGATGAACCAACCTGTGGTTTCAGCCAGGCCGTCATCTATCGAATGAGAAGGCTCGAAACCGAGCAATTTTCTGGCCTTACTGATATCGGCAAGGGAATGCCGTACATCGCCTGGGCGGAAGTCACTATACAACGGTGTCCTGTCTGCGATCGACGGTGTGACCATGGCTATTCGATCGCGGATCAATTCAAAAAGCCGGTTCAGGGAGGTCTGTCTCGAGCAGGCGACATTGTAAACCTGGCCTGTAGATTCATCCGTCTCAGTACAGGCAGCCAGAAGATTGGCCTGAACAGCATTGGAGATATAGCAGAAATCACGGCTCGTCTCGCCGTCCCCGTTAATAAAGACTTTCTCACCATTGAGCAGAGCGTTGAACCACGCTGGAATCACCGCCGCGTAGGGACCGGCAATATTCTGGCGAGTTCCGAATACGTTGAAGTAGCGAAGGCCTATGCTTTGAAGGCCGTAGCAGCGCTGAAATACGTCGGCGTAGAGTTCGTTCACAACTTTGGTAACCGCGTAGGGAGAAAGCGGCCTGCCGATTATTTCCTCCACTTTAGGCAAATCGGGATGGTCTCCATAAGTTGAACTGGACCCGGCGTAGACCAGGCGGGCCACACCCGTCTCCCTGCAACTGACGAGGATATTGAGGAATCCGGTAATGTTGCTTGCGTTAGTTTCTATCGGATTTTCAAGCGAGCGGGGCACAGATCCAAGTGCTGCCTGATGCAGAACCAGTTCGGCGCCGGCCATGGCATGCCGGCAATCATCCAGTACGCAGATATCGCCTTCGATGAAATCGAATCTAGACCATTGGGCCGGTTTAACCAGGCCTTCAACCTCTTCGAGGTTGTGACGGAAGCCTGTGGAGAAATTATCGATTCCAGCCACCTGCTGGTTCAGACTCAAAAGAGTCTCCAGAAGATGTGAGCCGATGAATCCGGCGACGCCGGTAATCAGCCATCGCCGCGGTTGCGAGCGCAGTTTTTCTTTCAGCTCTTCGTAAGCACTTGTCACAAGCTTATAGCCTCCAGATCCGGATACCTGCATCACGGGCGGATTCATCATCGATGATGCCCTTGACGTCGATCAGCACCGGATTTGTATCCAGGAGCGACCTGAATTCGGTGGCTTGCATTTTCCTGTATTCATCATGGGCGACAGCTACGATCACCATGTTTGCTGACTTTAACTCAGACAGGGATTTCAGCTCTACTCCATAGGTATCCATCGCGGCGGTCGGATCAGCCACTGGGTCGTTGACCTGCACTTCGATCCCGAAGTCTTCCAGTTCGCGGATGATGTCGATGGCGCGAGAATTACGGATGTCTGGGCAGTTTTCCTTGAAAGTCAGACCCATGACGGTAACGGTGCTGTCAAGAAAGTCATGTCCCGCCCGGATCATCTCCTTGAGCGCGCGCTGGGCGATAAACCGTCCCATGCCGTCATTGATGCGCCTTCCAGCCAATATGACCTGGGGGGTATAGCCCAGCTCCTCGGCCTTGTACGTCAGATAATAGGGATCGACGCTGATACAATGTCCGCCGACCAGACCGGGACGAAAATCGAGGAAGTTCCATTTGGTGGCTGCCGCGTCTAGAACGGCAGCGGTGTCGATCCCCATGCGGTCAAACAGCATAGCCAGCTCATTCATCAGGGCAATATTCAAATCGCGCTGAGTGTTCTCGATGACCTTGGCGGCCTCGGTAACTTTGATGCTGGGAGCCCTATAAACGCCGGCGGAAACGACAGAGCTATAGACTTCAGCTACTGTTTCAAGGGTTTTTTCGTCAAAACCTGATACCACCTTCCTGATGCTGGTGAAACCATGTTCCCTATCGCCGGGATTGATGCGCTCGGGGCTGTAGCCGACGCTGAAATCGGAGCCGCAAGAGAGCCCCGAGGCTTTTTCCAGTATAGGAACACAAATCTCTTCTGTAGCCCCAGGAAAGACAGTGGACTCATATACTACGATATCTCCCTTTTTTATGATGGCGCCGAGGGCCTCAGAAGCTCGAAGAATGGGCGATAAATCAGGCTGGTTGGCGCTGTCAACAGGGGTTGGTACGGTGACGATGTGAAAATCAGCTCTCGCTAGATCGGTGACATCGCTGGTGAACTCGACGTCACCCGCAGCCAGAGCGCCGGGGTCGACTACATTGAGACGGTCTCGACCGGCCACAAGCTCGCGGACCCGGCTGTCATCAGTGTCAAAACCCAACGTATGACCCAAGGTGCCAAATGCCACTGCTACCGGCAGGCCGACATATCCTAAGCCTGTAACCGAAATTGTGCGTCGCAAATCAGGCATCGCTCACTTTCTTTTAGGGTTAAAACGGTATTGTGCGTTCACCTGTTAGCCTCCAACCATGACTGGAACATAAGTATATCCCACAGATGATGCTGCCAATTTTTCGCGCCGGACATGTGTTCATCCCACTTTTTTCGTATGGGCGCCGGGTTGAAATAGCCCTCGTCGTTAAGTCTTTTCACTGAAATCAGCTCTTCGGCCCAGCCACGCAGGGGACCTCGTAGCCAACTATCGATGGGAATGCCAAATCCCATCTTGGGACGCTCAAAAAGTTTTGGCGGTACATATCGGCTAAGGGCTTGTCGCAGAACCCATTTGCCGATCCCACCCCGTATTTTCATTGACAGAGGCAGGCTCCAGGCGAACGCAACCAGCTCGTGATCCAGAAATGGCAAACGTGACTCGAGACTGACGGCCATAGCTGCGCGATCCACTTTTACTAGTATGTCATCTGGCAGATAAGTGACTGTGTCAAGATACAACATCTGCAGAGTGAAGTCCTGCCTGTCAAGTAAAGATGGGGCTTGCAAGCCGGGCCCCTGGAGTCCATGACTGCCGATGACCAGCTCAGCGGGATTGTCCCAATCGGAAACAAGATCCAGGTAGAAATTCTCCCGATTTTCAGCCGCCAGCAACCTCGAGAGCTTGTGCAGCTTTTCACCTGGTATCCGCATCCTGAGTTTTGCAGGCAACAGTGGTTCAGCGATGCCATAAACCCTGTCCCAAGCTCGTGTCGGCACAGCTGCCAGCAACCGGCCGCCGGCACGGACTATGGGGGATGGCACCCGGGAGCTGTGGGCCAGAATGTTCTTACCCCAAACATGCCGGTTATAGCCGGCGAAAAGCTCATCGCCACCGTCACCGGAGAGGCTGACGGTCACCTGCTCATGGGCGAGCTGAGAGACCAGGAAGGTCGGTATCTGGGAAGAATCTGCGAATGGTTCGTCATAAATCCTCGGCAATTTCGGGATAACAGCCATCGCCTCCCGGGGAGTGACATATAGCTCTGTATGCTCTGTGCCGAAATGCCGGGAAATTTCCCTTGCGTTGGCAGCTTCATCGTAAGAGCTCTCATTGAATCCGATGGTAAAGGTCTTTACCGGGCGGCTGCTTTCAGCCTGCATCGCCGCGACAATCATCGAGGAATCGATGCCCCCGGACAAGAAGGCCCCAAATGGAACGTCGGAGACCATCTGCCGCCGCACCGAGTTTCTGATCAATCGATCCAGTTGTGTGACCGCCTCGGAGTCTCCCCCCATGAACGGCTCCTGAGCACCGCCATATGCGATGCTTTCAAGATTCCAGAAAAATTCTGTTTCCGGCGCACCGACCGGTCGGGACCCAGGTGCGCTGAATCTGGCGACCATTCCCGGCAGCACCTTGTTAACGCCTTTGAAAATGGAGTGATGGTGTGGAAGGCAACTAAACCGAACCATCAACGCAAGAGAATCGCGATCGATAGTCCCGTTCCAGGCGGGGTGCTTCCTAAAAGCCTTGAGTTCGGAGGCGAATATCAAGCAGCCGCCGAAATTTCCGTAATAAAGGGGTTTCTCGCCCAGCCGGTCCCTTGCCAGTATAAGTTCGCGTTCTTTCCTGTCCCAGAGGGCGAAAGAGAACATACCGATGAATCGCTGCAATGATGTTGTCAGGCCCCATGCGCTTATGGCGGCCAGAAGTACCTCTGTGTCCGAATGGCCTCGCCAGCCAGTGGCCAAACCTTCCCGCTCCAACTGTTTGCGGACATCTTCAAAATTGTACAACTCGCCGTTATAGACCATAACGTAGCGGCCATCAGATGAAATCATCGGCTGGTGGCCTGCAGCGGAAAGATCGATGATGGAAAGGCGTCGGTGAGCCAAGGCGACGCCCGCCTCGGCGTCCGCCCATGATCCCGCATCATCAGGACCGCGATGCACAAGTTCCGCTGCCATATCACTGGAGGTTGCCTCAAGGACTTCGCGTGAAACCGTGTGGCGAGGGTCAAGAAATCCGGCAAATCCGCACATTCAGGATGCCTCGGCAATTTCATGCATGAGATCGGCCAGAATCGGGCCGTTTCTTTGCAGGCAGTACCTGGCTTCCACACTCTTGCGTCCATTAATTCCCATGCTCATCCCAAGTTTGCGGTCGTTTATAAGAGTACGGATTGCCGATACCCATTCATTATTTGACGAAGCCAGTATGCCGTTGACACCATCCTCGATAATATCCTTGTTAGCTCCAACTGGCGATGGAATAACCGGGAGAGAGCTGGCCATATACTGGATCAGCTTATAACCGCACTTTCCCCGGCTCCAGTCATCATCTGCAAGCGGCATGATGCCGGCATCAAACCTTCGCAGCTCTTCAATCTCGGTAGCTTCGGTCCAGGGGCGTATTTCTGCATGTACGTCAGGCAGTTCAAAATTACCTAAACCAACCAATATTAGTTTTACACCGTCTTTGAGGCATGCTTCCTTAAGCGCGGCCCGAATCACTAGTAAGTAATTTTTCGTGGCAGGCGAGCCCATCCAGCCGATACTGAAAACTTTATGTTGATCAATATGGCTCTCACCTGAGACTGCTGAGCCGGTATAGCGCTCAAGGTCAACGACAGAAGGCAATATTTCCACATGCTCTGCACCCGCATGTCTTGCGCGTGACGCCAGATATTCATTTCCTGCTATAACCAGTGAGGAGTGAGCCATAAGGCCATCGATTTTCTGGCCCAGCATAGCCCGGACGACCCCTCTTTTATGCCGATCGTAGCTGTGAAAAATCGCATCATCATAATCAATAATCCATGGAGTGCCACGCCCGGCAAGAAGTTTTTCCAGCCATCCGGGCAACCACGGCAGCATTTCCTTTTCAACCCAGATGAGGTCAAATTTCTTTTTTTGCATCATAGCGCGTAATCTGACCGCGAATGCTTTCAGCAATGAGACTCCAGAGACTCTTTTGCCGGCGTATAGATTGAGAATATATTCATCATCGAAAAGGG
This sequence comes from Thermoleophilia bacterium, assembly GCA_016650015.1. GTDB lineage: Bacteria > Actinomycetota > Thermoleophilia > BMS3ABIN01 > BMS3ABIN01 > JACRMB01. The sequence goes on from JAENWV010000022.1 coordinate 8,562, forward strand.
ATGACGTTGTGACTTCAATGCCCGAAGATTGCAGAAAAGGCAGATACTGATACGTGCGAATCCGGCTGCTGGCGGCAAGCTGGGAATATCGGCTCGGGAGGAGTACTTTCATGGTCGCTGTCCCTCAGACTCTTTCCAGCGTTTTGAAAGGGGAATCTTTGGAGAATGGACAAAATGTGTACAGGTCGTATTGAGATTTATGCGTCGCGTCAGAACAGAAGTATGAGTTCGTAAAATGAGGAACGATAATTTCGAGCAATCCTTTTTTCCTGATCACACGCTGTAATTCATTCATAAGCGGCACTGGTTCCGGAAGGAGTTCAAAATGAGCATTCGGCCGATCCGTCTATGAAACTGGCAAATCCGCACATCGATTAAGAGCACCCGGCGGCGCTCTGAAGGAGCGACGCAAAACGAGGAGCGGTTACATCAAGGCAATATTTTTCTTCCACCAATTTGCGACCGGAGATTCCCATACGTCTCCTCAAGTCAGGATTATCATGAAGCGAGCTCAGCGCCTGGAGCCATTCTTCCGCGGAGTTTGCAAGATAGCCGTTTTGACCATGCTCTACTATATCGAGGTTTGCGCCCACGGGACTAGCGACAACAGGAAGACTGCATGCCATATATTGAATCAACTTGAAACCGCACTTGCCTCTGCTCCAATGATTATCAATCAACGGCATTATTCCTGCATCGAATTGGCAAATATCCTCAACCTCGGTTTCCAAAGTCCAATCGCGGATTTCCAGACCGCTCACTTGAAGGTCTATTTTACCGGAGCCTATTGCGATAAATTTTGATGCCGTAATTGAACAGAAATCATTTAAGGAATTTTGAACAAGATTCAAGTATCCGGCTGTCGATGGCGAACCAACCCAGCCAACAATGAACTTCTCTTTGTTTCTGTTGTTCGATTTTGAACATGAATATTTTTCAAGGTCGATGGCCGTCGGAATAAATTCGACCCGGGAATTCCGCTGCCGCGCATAGGCGGCGAGATATTTGCTGCCAGCTGAAACCGCGACGGCATTTGTGATGACTTTATGTATTTTGTTTTTAAATAATCTTCTGATTATGGGATTCGCATGATGGTCATAGCCGTGAAATATTGCATCATCATAATCATATACATACTTACTATTTCGAATGATGAAAGTTTCAAGAGTGGGAGGGATGAATGGGAACAGTTCGCAATGGATAACTAATAAATCGTATTTTTTTGCTTTTAGGGCCGCTAAAGTTCTTCTAGAAAAGGAGCGCACGATATCACCCATTTTTGCCTTGCCCGTATCAAATTTTCTTGTCAGGTAGGTGTCGTCGAAGAGGGATGTGGATTCACACTCGATGCCGTACGTGCTCAAAATGGGAAAATATTGGAGAAAGCGATATCGAGTACTGGCGGCTTTAAAGCCGTATTTGGTTAGAAATAAAACCTTCATTATTTCTTGGTTTTAAAAATAATCATTCTAGGCATTCGATTTATAACCAAGGGCGCACCAAAATAACTTTTCGCTAAAAACTATATTTTCCAAACCGGCTTTTTCCATCATATCCTGAATTTGTTCAGCCGTGAAACGTTTCTCCAGCCGGGTGCCGAAGCGATCGAGAGCATCAGTGCGCATGGTATAAAAACTAGAGTGCCTGTAGGCGGACAGCGGAAATACCGTAACGTCAATCCCGAGCTTCTCGAATAAAAGCGCAGAGCGGGATAGAGGTAGATAAATAAATAAAGCAAACAATTGTGTAATCCAGTAACGAAGAAGTCGTGGCGATCTCGAGACGGCCAAGCGAAGAATATTACTTACACGCCATAGGTTGCGGTACCAAGAAGGACGATTGTCGAATGCGTAATATAAATACATCAAAAAAGGCGCGCCAACCTTCAATTTTGAGGCGCAATCTTTTATGCCGGAAAACGTGTCGGGAATATGATGGAGGACGCCCAATGAATATCCGAAATCCATCGAGTTGTCATCGAGGGGCATCTCACTTACGCTGGCAAGATGAAAAAGACAGTTAGGACGATCTCGAAGGTTAATTTTCGCCACAGAAAGAGCCTCATCGCTGGCGTCGATACAATGCAATGTACCTACTTTTTGAGCCACAAATCGTCCCCACCGGCCGCTGCCACAACCCAGATCGAAGCCTTCTGCGTTTTCGGGCAACGTGTGCCAGGGAAATATTTCAAAATACTTTTGAAATATTTCCCTTAATTCCTCGACGCAAAGCTGAGATTGATCAAATCGGCGCCATTCATCGCCAAAACCCTCGACTGTTTTGCGATCTTTGTTTGTTGAGCTCATTACAAGAAAGAACGCATGTTTAATGTTAAAACGGGAAGATGAAACAAGATTTAGCCGTCTTCACGGATATGATTTTCAACATTTGCGTAAGTTTCGTGAGATTAGCAGGTTGTATGTAGCATCGCAAGATATCGTAGTTATGACTTACCTTTAACCCTGCGTTTTCTAACTGACCGTATCGTCTGAATTTAGTGGTCTCCATTGTCGCCGCCCTCAGATTCTTTCCAGCGAATAGCATATTTCGTAACATGGAAAGATGTAGCAAAGGTTCTCTTCGTAAAATTCTTTTGTGTAACAATTCAAATTGACTAAGGTGCCAATTGCTTTTTTGATCGCATGCCGAAAGAGGAAGGGTGGAGAGGACTTAAAGATCAGATTGACATCGATAATCTGGAAATGTGGCTCCATCTGGTATGAAGGCACCTGTCTTTTGAAGGGGGAATCTTTGGAGAACGGACAAAATGTGTACAGGCCGTATTGAGATTTATGTGTGGCGTCAGAATAAAAGTACGGGTTCGTAAAATGAGGAACAATAATCTCGAGCAATCCATTAATCTTGACCACACGTTGTAATTCATTCATAAGCGGCGCTGGTTCCGGAAGGTGTTCAAAAAAATGACTGGAATGGACTGCATCAACCGAATCATCCGAAAACTTATTTAACACCTCAAAGACATCGCCGACCAGATCCACGCAATTATAATCCAGAGCATCAATGCCAATCGCGCCAGGGTCCCTTTTTCGGCTCCCGCACCCGAGTTCCAAATGAACTCGTTGCATTTCGCCTATTCTAGCCAGCAAATTGTTTTTGTCGTTTATGCCCATTTCCTTTTCACCATAAAGTATGTGATTAATTTTCCATAGGCAGCAAACGTGTCTCGGATAGAGGGCAGCGAACGCTGCCTGATGGCCCAAAAGGAGCGGCTGAAAGGTTCAATTGTCAAAGTCAGCAGGATCAAGAGTATATTTGCGGCGATGGAATAATGTTTCAGCCCGAAATATATCCGGCTGCGAAGGTTGTAGAAAAGGCGATTTGAGCCTGCTTGATCCGAGCACACGCCTCCCGTGTGCTGAGCGCTTGATTCCGCCAGCAAGTAGGAGCTATAGCCTGCATTTTTCGCTCTGAGTGAGAAATCAACCTCCTCAAAATAAACAAAAAAACGCTCATCAAAGCCATTCAGTTCTGAATATAGTTTCCTGCGCACCAGAAAAAATGCCCCGATGACCTGATCGACAAATCCGCTTTGCATGTATTCGTCAGCGGCCATTAAATGTTCCTTGAAATAGGGTGAAAACTTTGCCAGTCCGGTGATTTTTCCAAACAGGATACCCGGCGTGGGAAATCTGGCACAAGAAGTTGTCGGGTCACCAATTTCATCAAGCAACTTAACCCCGCATATGCCAACCCCGGCATTCTCCGGCATCTCCATGAATCGTAGAGGTTCGATAAGAGAATCCAAAAACAGCTCGGTATCAGGATTGAGAAACAACAGGTAATCGGACCGGCTGCCGGACGCTCCCTGGTTGCAGGCGGCGGCAAAGCCGCGATTGGTGTTGTTGGTGATGATGTTCAGCGGCAGATCCAGATCCCGCAAACCCACAGCTGAGGCATCCTCGGAGGCGTTGTCAACGATTGTCACCCGATTAAGCAGATAATTCGACTGGTCCGCTTTGATGATCGATGCCAGGCACGCGCGCAGCCGCTCACCTGAATTCCAGTTGACGATGACGATGTCGAGGGAGCAGTTCATGATAATGGCCGGATTTTCTGAAATGTATCAGAGGGAATGGACTCATGATCTCGCCAATATAAGGGCAGTTTAAACAGCAGAAAAGTAAATACGTATGCCTGAATCCAGTAGCTGATGGATATCATAAAAAGGTCAGATGCACAACTTAATATGAGACTGCCGAATATCAATCCAAAAAGAACCGCAGCTTGAGGATCACCATTTATAGCTAAAATGTACACCCGTGTTGTAAATGCTCCCAAGATGAACATGATAAAGGCTGTTCCGGCCCAACCATAGTCCTGAAAATACGGAAAATATATTGTATAAACATTCGTTGGCAGCGGGGTTAGCGTGAAATCAAGGTTTGACGAGCCCAAATCGAAGTTGCTTCCCAGCCTGTTGGCAATGGTTATGAAAAATCTGAGGCTCCGCCAGTTGGATTCGATGCTTTCGGGGTGGATGACTACCTCATCCATGGCTACCAACCCGCCCAACACATATACTTTAAAATTTTCCGTCAGGGAGACAACATTCTCGGAAATATCGGTTTCCCGGGAACCGCCCTTGTTTAAAAGGAGGGCCGGAACGGAAAAAATCAAAACAAATATGATGATCCCGACAATCAACGATCTGATGCGTATCCTGCCATAGCGAACCAGGGTAACCCCGACAATGCCGAATATAGTGATCATGGCTCCCAGGCGTGACACAGTTAATACATGATATGTCAGCGAAACCGCGATCAGGGCATATGCCCGAAAACGCTGGTAAAGCGTGCCATCATTTACGTAGTAAGCAGCCAATGAAATAAACGTGGAGAATGCAGTTAAATATGCGTAAATACCAAATCCCATATTGCCCTGCTCTCCGGAACCGGTCTGAGTCCTAAGTCCGATCCAGAAATCCTCGAATCCCGAAGCTGCCCCTATTTGCTGCAGGTACCGCCAATAAAAAGGAAAAGCCAGCAGTAGAACTAATAGACCGAGGTCGAGAAAACGGTTGGTGAATGAAATATCACGCGGGTTACCTGACATATTAGTCCGCGGTCGGTTCGGATAGAGGGAAAAAACGAGCAGGCCGCCCATGCTGAACATGAATACACCCAGCGAATACAAGACGAGGGTCAGATCAGAAATAGGATAAAAAAAGTCACCGGAAATAAAAAGAGCGAACAACAACGCCGCCCAAAGCGCCGCGAAAAAAGTAGGTGGGTAATAGAGAATGCGTGTAACCTTGAAGTTAAACGCTGCCAAAGAAGCCATGAATATAATACAAAAGAGAATCATTTTTGGACGAAATCCAGTCTTCGGTTCAGCCTGTTGATGCGCCAACGTTCAAACGGCGCCGGGCCCAGCATGCAAAAAGCCATTAAACCCGTTGTCAGCAACCTTCTGCCGTAAGGCTGCCTGACGCCTGACTGGCGCCTATACGTGCGCCACACATCTCTTCGCGACCCGGCCACGCCATAGCGATACATGGCCCTGGTTTGCCACTTGGCCCTGGCCTGTGGGTAGCGGCTGAGAATATCAGCATGATTTTTCAGGAGCATCTCATATGAGCTGGCGATATCTGCTGATCTGGCAATGACGCTGTCAGCCCCGGAAAGATTATCCTCCTGGCGATGCACGATGCTCAGTGGCTCATCGACCATAAGAAACAGATATTTTTTTGATATCTCAAAAATAAAAACCTGTTCACATCCCCTCAGCTGCTCCGGCAACGAAAACTGTTCCAGCACTTCCCGGCGGTACAGGCAAATCATATCACCGCCGACGCGAAGTCCCTCCTCACAGACAATTTCATATTCACCCAGGACCCTGCCGTCAGGAAAACTGGTGACAGGTTTCCCGGATTGGGCCATGAGGCAGGCGAACAGCGCGACGCCGATTGAAGCATCCGTTTTATCCAGAATGGCCAGAGCCGGTTTCAGGGCTCCGGAAGCGAGTTCGTCGTCACTATCGAGAAAGATGACATACCGGCTCCGGGCGGCGGCGGATCCGGTATTGCGGGCGGCGTTGACACCACGGTTTTCTTGATGTTTGAGGTAAATAACCCGCTGATCATCTATTCCTGCCATCACATTGCCGGTGTCGTCGGTGGAGCCGTCGTCAACGACGATCCATTAGTCCCTCCTCACAGACAATTTCATATTCACCCAGCACCCTGCCGTCAGGAAAACTGGTGACAGGTTTCCCGGATTCCGCCATGACGCAGGCGAACAGCGTGATGCCGATTGAAGCGGCAGTGCTGTCCATAACATCCAGGGCCGGTTTCAGGGCTACCAAATCTCCTTTATTCAAACCAGGGTCAAATAATAAGGCGAAGATGGTTCTGGCCGTCCTCCTCGGGCTGGTGGCGAACAAAACGATAGAAGTCTGATCCCGTGCGCTTTAGGCGGACTTCTCCAAGCTGACGGTAATGCTTGAGATGCGCTTGCAAAAAATAAGTGCAACTCGTTCGAGTACCCCTAGGTCCCTGTAGGTATAAGACCTTTTACCAACAAATGACTGGGCTTTTGCCAAAAATAAGTCTTTCGTGTAGCGATAAGAAATATTGAGCTCGGCTGCCCTAGCTACAGATGTAAGCTTCTTTTCAGTTATGTAGTTCGTGTCGGTTTCAAGAACACGGGAGAAAATACGCGCAAACTCATCGACTGATTTCCAATCGCGGCGATCCATCTCCCTCTTGTAGTGCCCGGTGAATCCCATCCGGGCAAATAGTCGCATATACCGGGCTCGTTTGTCCACATCCCGAATCTTGTGAACGATCGGCATCAGCGCGTGACCTTCCCATAAAACCTCTCGCGTCGGGAAAAGGTGGACGCAGACACCTCCGGGCCGCAGGCACCGCGCGACCTCTCGAAACACAAAATCGTAATCCATCACATGTTCCATCACTGAATTGCTGGTGATGAAATCGAAGCTGCCGTCCGGGTAGGGCCAGCCTTCATCCGCGGTGGTCAGAGTCAGCTTTTTCCGCCAGTCTGTCCGCGGGTGCCTTGCGGACAGAAAGCCAATTGTTTCGTCCATAAAGCCTTCAACCTGCTGGCCTGCGTCCACGACATCGAGTCCGTTGACATCAAAGCTGTAGCGATACTGCAAAGCAGGTAACACATCGGAGAAATGACCCATCATCCTCCCGTTACCACAACCCATATCCAGGATCCTCACCTCCTGCTTTTCGTCGCGTGGTTCTTGTCTTGAAAGATATGTGTTTATGACGGCAGCAATGTGCTGGTGGGTGATGGAATAAGCGGCCGGAATGTTGTCATCAGAGGCATTCATGATTCGCCCGAAATATATAGTAACCGGTCAGATTTAACAACAGACTGATTTCTGCCAAGGAAGCTAAAATCTTCTTGAACTGCCTTTCAATCCGCCTTAACACGTATATGTCCCCGAGCAAGTCAATGTATGAATAGCGTAGCACCTGGTCTCCGCAAACGAGTTCGTCATCACTATCGAGAAAGATGACATACCGGCCCCGGGCGGCGGCAGATCCGGTATTGCGGGCGGCGTTGACACCACGGTTTTCGTCATGTTTGAGGTAAATAACCCGCTGATCATCTATCCCAGCCATCACATTGCCGGTGTCGTCGGTGGAGCCGTCGTCAACGACGATCCATTCCAGCTCTGTTTCCTGATCGCTGATGCCGTGCCAGACCCGCGTGAGCAACCTGGCGCGATTATAGGCAGGGGTGATAATTGAGACTGTTGGCATATTCATCACTTATTCAAGGCGATTTGGGATTACTGGCAAATTTCCACTGGGTGAATAACGCCTTCTCCTCACGGGTGAGCAGTTGATGCCAAAAGATGAGCAAGCAGACCGCCAGCAACAGGAAGATCAGGATGAGTTTGGCAATGCCAAACTCCATGAAAGACAGGATGAGGGCCAATATGCCGAACCCGGTTGCCGGCAGCATCTTTCTTAACGAAGCCCATTGTATCACCAGGAACCGGTTCGCAAAGAAGAAGAGCAGCAGGGTATCGAGACAAATCCGCGCTGTCCAGGCGAACGCGGCACCGGTGATGCCCCAGCGGTGGATCGCCAGCCAGGCCAGCGTCAGGTACACAGGCAGCTCCAGGATATGCAGCTTGGCGGTGAGGTCCGGACGGCCGGCGGCCTGGATCAGGGCGAAAGGGACACCACCCAGACCATTAACAAATACGCCCAGGGCCAGAATTTGCAGCACGTGCGTGCTGTTTTGGGAGAAATCATCGCCCAGCCAAAGCGAGAGCCCTTCGGACGCGAAAGCGACTACCAGGACAGTTAAGGGAAACTGGAGGAGAAACAGGAACTTGACACCGCGGTTGAATATTAGTTTCGCTCGCTCTGGATCGCCGGCAAAGCTGGCGGAAAAAGCGGGAAACAGGGTACTGGCCAGGGCTGAAGGAATGAAGCTGAGTTTGGTGATGGCCTCCTGGGAGGTGGCATAGTAGGCGACGGCCGTCACCGAGATGAACGCACCCACCAGGAACCTGTCCATGGAAACCATGACCGGACTGATGATGTTGGAAACGGTCATCCAGCTGCCAAAACCGATCAGTTTCCTGATGACGCCCAGCTCAGGCAGCGACCAGCGCTGCCTGAGGCTGGGAAAAACCCGCAGGCAGATGAGGACCTGAGCCACCACCGCCATCAGCCTGCCGGAAACCAGGATGGCGGTCATCCAGAACAGGCTGTGGGAAAAGGGCAGTACCAGCAACGGGCCGATAAAGACAAACAGGCCCAGGGGTATGCGGATGAGATTGATCAAATCGAACCGCTGCGCGGCGGCCAGCATGCCGGAAAGTCCCGCTGATATGACAATCAGGGGGATGGCAAGGGCACAGAGATAGAAAGCCTGGGTGGCTTCATTCTGTAAATCACCCGGGATATTCAACACCGTTCCGGTGAGCCAGCCCGAGATAAGTGCCAGCGCCAATGCCCCCAGGCAGCTTAATACCGCCATCAGGGAAAAGGCGCCACTGCTCAACTGGGGAATCTCCGAGTCTCTCCCGGAACCGAGCCGGTCAGCAACCAGCTTTGTCAGCGCCCTGCCGATCCCCAGGTCAAAGAGATTGAAATAGCCGATCAACGCCCATATCAAGGTCAGAACCCCGAACCTGTCCGTGCCCAGGTTCCGGGTTAGCACCTGTCTCTTATACACATC
>JAENWV010000234.1 GCA_016650015.1 Thermoleophilia bacterium
CGTCGGCAGCGTCAGATGTGTATAAGAGACAGGGCAGGCACTTTCGGCGAAACGAAAGACGGCCTTCCCTACATCGGTGTCCATCCCCGGTTTCCGCACGTCTGTTTTGCGCTGTGTTACGGTGGGAATGGCATCACCTTCAGCGTCATCGCCGCCGAGATCCTCCGGGACGATTTCATCCGCCGGACAAATCGCGATGCCCACCTGTTCCGTTTCGGCCGCTGATGGGGCTTGCTTGGAGTCATGAAACTGGGGCACGCTCGATGCGGGTTCGAATCTGCGCGTTGCCGCGTTCCGACCGCGTCCTTCCATCGCATGTTCCGTCAATTATCCGCCACCCTGCCCGGTCGCCAACCCATAGAAAAGCAGTACGGAAGCGCCGAACATGACGATGGCTGCCGTCACCAAGCCTGCATTGGTGAACCATCCCAGTCGGTTCTTGTCCATGATCCTGCGGCTGTTGCCCATCACCACAAGCAATACGACCAGGATTGGAGACAACACACCTTGTAACACATTTGCCCAGAACATGAGATGTACGGGATCGAGACCGATCAGTGCAAGGAGCAGGCTCACAGCCAGCCCCACCGTCATGATCAGATAGAAACCCTCATTCTGCCAAGGCTTCTTCGATAAACCGGACGGCCAGCCTATCGTGCCGGCTACGCCGTAAGATGCGCTGGATAGCAACACCGGAATGGCGATGATTCCGGCCCCAATCAGACCCAAGGCAAACAGATACTTGGCAAACGGGCCAACCAGCGGCTCCAACGCTCGCGCTGCATCGAGTGCTGTATGGATCTGCTGATGTTTGGTGGACAATGTCGCCGCGGTAGAGACGATAATGAAGTAAGCGACGAAGTTACCACTGATCACGCCGGCAGCAATGTCGATGGCGGCGAGCCGGAACTTGCGCTTTGTTGATCCGGAGCGTTTCTCTTCTTTTTCTCCCTGTACCTGCCAGAAGATCGTGTAGGGCGATATGGTTGCGCCCAACAGAGCAACCGCGGTGCTGATACTGGCAAAGCCGAAGTCCACGTGCGGTACAAATGTGTGGGTCAGCACTGCGCCCCAATCCGGCTTCGAAAAGAAGGCGGTGATAATGTAGGCCACGAAAACCATGCTCATCGCCAGGAAGATTTTTTTGATTGCGTCAAAGTTCTGGTATACCGTGACATACCATAAGACGAGGGCAACCGGCGCCGCGTACCACGCCCACCGCAAACCCGTTATCAATTCGAGACCGGTGCTGATCGCCACCAAATCAGCAGCGATCAACGCAATATTCGCAACGATCAGGAGCAGGGCAGCGGGCACTGCCACTTTCCTTCCGTACTGTTCTCGAAGTATTTCTGCAAGACCTTTTTGTTGGACGCGACCGATCTTGGCGCATGCGAATTGAACGGCTTGAAGCAATGGCGTGGAGAGAAGCATCAGCCAGAGATGGCCGTAACCGTTCTTGCTTGGCACCATCCAACGAGTAGGAGGCGACGGCCGAAGCGTCGTTGCCTGCCATCCCGGACAAAAGGCCCGGGCCTAGGGCTTGAAATATCCCGTGTCGCTTGCCTGTCTCCCGTGCACCTGTACCTATATCAAGCTTTGCCTCTTCTTCAAGCCTGCGCAGACCAACGTCCGTTGGCAGAGCTTCCCCTGTTTTGTCGAGCAGGTCGTCTCCGTACTTTGGCCTGGTCAGGTCTTCGGGAGGAAGCGCCTCCGGTCCCACCGGCGCCAACGCCTCAACTTCCTCCTCGTTTGCCGAGACAATTACTTTACTTGGCGAGCCGTCCGACTCGTCACCGCCGGTTTCCTGCGTAACGGACCGGATCCGCTCGACAGGAATATCAAGCTGTTTCCTGAAGATAATTCCCTTCTCGGCAACGATTGTCTCGACCTTACCCGCCTGATCATGAACGATATCGGTTACCTTCATTTTGCTTATATCTTCCTGCCCCAGATCACCTTTATCGGCGTCTACGACCATGCCGACCTCAATTTTTCTGGCCTCTTCCTGGGCGCCTTGACCGGCCTGGTTAACCTGCTTCGATCCACCATCTCGATCCGATTTCGCCTCAGGAGGTTGCTTACCACTCATTCCGAAACCCTTTCCTGGCGATCGACGCCGGCGGCACCGGGTTGGTCACGTTAGATCACCCTTCCATCGAGGACGATGAGCCAGAAAGGTTCTTTTGACGCCCTGAAAACGGAGGTCCCGTTCCTTGAGGCAAGCGCGGCAAGCTCTTCGGGGGTGAAAGACTTCAGCACGGAAAGCGGCCCGTCGCTTCGGGTCA
>JAENWV010000225.1 GCA_016650015.1 Thermoleophilia bacterium
CGCCGCCAGGACGGTTGTTTCGCCGAACACTCCGTTCACGGCGGTAAGCAGGCGGTCGCGGTCGGTTTCGACGGCTTCCATGACCCGCTGCCATTCTGATTCCAGCCCGCTTTCCTGTCGCGGATAATTGACTTCAATCACAGACATGTCCGAGAGCATGCAGAGACAAAAAAGAGACCCGGCGCGCCTGGCGCGGTGAACGATCCGGCAACGGTCACCAGTCTCCCCAGCAGGCGAGATCAACCCGAGAGAGGGGAAAGTCTGGCTGGAGCCAAGATCATCCGCTCCCGCGGTCAGCGTCGACCAGAGACGCTGAAGGTCCTGGTCATCGTTTTTCAGCAGGTAATAATAATGAACCGCGGCCAGGGGCTGGAGCTCTTCCGGCATCAGGCCTCTCCTTGGGCATCGGATATTAAAGGAACGGTAGCATTCTATTGTTTATCCGCCGCCGCGGCTACAGAAACCGCAGTTTTATCGCAGAGGCTTCATATCAGCCGGAGGGTGGAAAGAATAAATAAATTCGCGCATCAGGAGACCCACCAGGGGGATTGGCGAAACACACACAAGCAAAAGGAACAACCAGTCACCGCTGCCCACTTACATCAACTCCTTCGCGCCGGCGGGCGGCACATCTGCAGCCTGACCTTTCCGGTCCCGGCCAGTCATGGGACAAGATAATAACAGGGCAGTCGGACGGACAGTTTCAGGCCGGGGGCTGCGGAATTGCGACAATCGGCTGGCATTTAACGCGGGTAGCAAGCAGTCGGAGATTCCCTTCTTCATGGTTGTTGCTAGAAAGAATCTCCCAGCTCGGTTAGGATTCACGGGTTATGCGATTATCGATCACATCCTTGGCTGGCAGCGTCTATCGCCGGCGCTGGTGGTTCATCATGGCCTGGCTTGTGATGCTGGCAGCCAGCGCTTTCTTTGCTCCCCGGCTGTCGGAGGTCACCAGCGGGGGCGGTTTCGATCTGCCCGAAAGCGAATCTTGGCGGGCCGCCGACATCCTGCAATCGCAGTTTGGCAGGGGCTACCGCCGCACGGTCCAGGTGCTTTATCGACATCCGACGCTCAAGGTATCCGACCCCCGATATCGCGAAAAGCTGCTCAAGTCCCTGGACCGGGCAGCGGCTGGCACCGGGGCGACGAGCAGGATCACTTATTACGAAAGCGGCCTGCCTAATATGGTGAGCGCCGACGGTTATGCCACCTACGCGCTTTTAAGTTACTCGGGCAGCGAGGAGAAGATCCAGCCGCTTATTCCCCGGATCCGCGAGCTGGCGATGCAGGACGGAGAGCTGGCGATGCAGGACGGAGAGCTGGCGATGCAGGACGGAGAGCTGGAGATCCATGTCATCGGCGGCCCCGCCGTGGACTATGACATGGAGAAGACCAGCGAGTCCGATCTGCTGACGGCGGAAACCTACAGCCTGCCGCTTATCCTGATTATCCTTCTGCTCGTCTTTGGTACAGTTGTGGCCGCCTCACTGCCGCTCGTCCTCGGTATCGCCAGCGTCGGCATGGTTCTGGCGCTGCTGTTTCTACTGGGGCACTGGATACCGCTTTCGGTTTTCTCGCGTAACATCGTCACCATGGTAGGGCTGGGGCTGGGAGTCGATTACTGCCTGTTTATCGTCAGCCGTTTTCGCGAGGAACTGGCCAACCGGGGCTCCGTACAAGAGGCTCTCGAGGGGACCCTGGACACCGCTGGCCGGGCGGTTGTCTTCTCAGGCGCCGCCGTTGTGGTCGGTCTGGCCATGCTCACCCTGTTCAGTTTCGTCTTTATGCGATCATTGGGTATCGGCGGCATGCTGGTTGCCGCGATCTCGGTTTTGCTGGCTATCACCCTGCTGCCGGCGTTACTGTCAATAATCGGTGAAAGGGTTAATTCAGCCCGCGTCATACCGGCCCGGTACCTGCTGGCGGGAGGTGGTCGTTTCTGGCATGCCTGGAGCCGGCAGGTGATGCGGCACCCAATCCTTTATCTGGTTGCCTCGATGGCGGTTCTGCTTTCGCTGTCCTGGCCGGTTCAGGGCATGAGGGCGGGCGCGCCGGGAATAGACAACCTGTCGCCAACCAGCGATTCCCGGATCGGGCTTGAGCTTTTTGCCGATAAGTGGGGAGCCGGCGAGATCTCGCCGATCTATGTGGTGATTCAATCCGGCAACAACTCCGTCTGGCGGTCCGATTTCCGGGACGCCCTCGCCGAACTTGGACAGCAGCTCAAGAATGATCCGCGGGTTGCCAGGGTGGAATCCATCGCTGAACTGGGATTGCCACGAGAGCTTCCCAGTGATCCCCGCCAGCTGGAGGCGCTTGCCCGGGCCAACCCGGTGAATGCCGCCCAGGCAATAAGCATGGTTAATGTGGATGGCGGCAACAACATCACCATGATGCGGGTAATCGCGACCTCCGAGCCCAGGGCGCACGA
>JAENWV010000126.1 GCA_016650015.1 Thermoleophilia bacterium
TCCTCAACTGCGTCGGGTGGCCGACCAAGCCACCCGACTTTTTTAGACTTCTTGCTCAGACCCAGGCCGAGACTTCACTAACTCAACCATGTTCATTATACCCACTTGTGGAAAAAGGCCAACGCATTAGGCGTTAAGCGAAGTTAAGTAGTGTTAACCGGTCGGGGAGAACTTGAAAAGTGTTTCTACCGGTTGCGTCAAACCGGGTTGCCACCGGGCAGGGTCACGGTAAAGGCGGAGCCCTGGCCGGTTGACTCTACTTCAATAGTTCCATTCATCAGCCTCACCAGTTCGTGGGCGATGGAGAGCCCGAGGCCGGTACCGCGTATGCGGCCGGCGCCCTTTCCACGGTAGAAACGTTCAAAGACCCGATGCAGATCCTCCTTGGCAATGCCCGGTCCGTTGTCGGAAACAGTGAAGCTCACCGTCTTGCCGTTGCTGTTTCCCGCCACCTGCACAGTAGCCCCGGCCGGTGAATATTTGAGCGCATTGTCGAGCAGGATGCGAATTAGCTGGGCGGTGCGATCCGGGTCGCCGATCGCGATGAGATCCTCGGGAAAGCCGTCCATATCCACCCGCGAATCAAGAGAAACCGAATAGGCGGTGAATTCGCGTACCACCATTTCAATAACATCCTTGAGCTCCATCCGGCTGTTGCGCACTTCGATTGCTCCCGAATCCATCTGTGACAGATCGAGCAGCTTGCGGGCAAGGTCGGCGAGCCTGTCAACCTGCTCGCGCATCGTGGCTATGAACTCGTCCTTGGTGCTTTCGTCCACATCCTCGTCCTGCAACAGCTCGAGGAAGCCACCGAGAGAGAACAGCGGCGTCTTCAGTTCGTGGGAGGCGTTGGCGATGAAGTCGCGGCGCGACTTCTCCATCTTGACTTCCTGGCTGACATCACGAAGCACCAGCAGGGAGGCCAGCTCCGCCTGGTCGGAGAGAAAAGAACTGTGCACCGAAAGCGCCCGGTCACCGGGCAGCATATAGGTGTCCTCGCGGTTGGGATGCTTCGGGCTCATGGACTTCCAAAGGTCGTGGATCTCCGCCGGCAGGCAGTCCTCAAGAGAACAGGGAGCGGCGATCTCGTGGCCCAGCAGCTTCACGGCGGCCGGGTTCACGACGATGATCTGACCCTCGGTATCGATGCCGATGACGCCCTCGCTGAGATCGTCCAGCAGAACCTTGGCCCGGCGTTTCTCGTCGTCGACCTGCTGGAATGCTGAACCGAGCTTGTCGCCCATGTTGTTGAACGTGCTGGCCAGCTCACCCAGCTCGTCCTGGGAAGTAACCGGCACCTTGATGTCGAAGTCACCTTCGGCAATGCGCGCCGCGCCGGACTCGATGCGGCGGATGCGCCGGGAAAGTGTGTAGGAAACCAGATAAATGACCAGCAGCGCCACCACCAGGGCGACGGCGGCGGCAATCGCCATCAGCCGCTGCACCAGCGTCACCGCCGACTCCACGTCGCTCATGGAGGATGACACCACGATGGCCGCGACGATGGTGTTGCCCTTGTAGATCGGTACCGCCGCCATGGCGAAGCTCCTGCCGCCGATCGAGGTCACATCGGTGACCATGGACGCGTTGCTGATGGCCACGTTGGCGATGTTGTAATCGCCCGCGTTAAAGCCCTGGCCCATGAGAGAGTCGGACAACATCGTGCCCGAAGAATCGAGCGCCAGGATGCGGGCGTCGGCCCGCTCGGCGTACTGCTGGGTGAGCAGATCCAGGTAGATACGTGACGCCCCCTGGTTCAGCACCTGCAGATAACTCTCGGAGTAGAGAGTGGCGTAGTCGCCCAGGTTACGCTGCTTCTGATCGGTAAGCCGGCTCTCGAGCTGCGGCACCACCAGCAGAAAGATGATCCCGACGGTAAATACGAACAAGGAAAAAAAGACGAGGTTGAGCTTGTTGGCGAGGCTGAGGTGGATTTTGTTTCTTACAGACATTTTATATGGGCCCCTCGGCCCGCTTGCTCACATATCCCTGAATTTGTAACCGGCGCCGCGAACGGTGAAAATATATTCGGGGTCATGGGGGTCGGGCTCTATTTTTTCCCGTAGATGGCGGATGTGCACGTCAACCGTGCGCGGGTCGCGGAAATCCGCGTCCCCCCAGACCAGCTGCAGCAGCGAATCGCGGCCGAATACCCGTCCCGGATGGCTGACCAGGGTTTTCAAAAGTTCGAATTCCTTGTAGGTCAAATCGACTTTCTCGTCGGATATGAAGACATTTCGCTTGAGAAAGTCAATGCGCAGCCGGTCCATCTCGAGAACCTCACGAACCGTCTCATTGGGCTGCAGGATCATCTGGGCGCGGCGCAGCTGCGCTTTCACCCGGCTGCGAAACTCGCGGATGCTGAACGGTTTGGTGATGTAATCGTCGGCGCCGATCTCCAGCCCCAGCACCTTGTCGAACTCGTCCGACTTCGCCGTCAGCATGATGATCGGGACCGTGCTCTCGGCCCGAATGATACGGCAGACATCGGTGCCATCCATGCCGGGCAGCATGATGTCCAGCACCACCAGGTCGAAGGGCTGCTCCCGGAACTTCTCCAGAGCCGACTCGCCGTCCATGGCCTGAACGATCACATAGCCTTCCTTCTCCATGGGATAGGTAAGCAACTTCTGGATCGCTTCCTCGTCGTCGACCAGCAGTATTCGCAGCGCCCGGTTTTCGTTCAAGAGCCGACCTCCCTGGAATCCGGCGTCAGCAGAGTCCGCACGCGGAAATCCGCGCCCATTCTTGCGGCTATGCTTCGACAGGCTTCCTGATCGACCTCTGGCAGGTCAACGACGGACAAAGTCACTTTCATGCCCTCCCTCAAACAATCTTCGGCAAATTTGAGCACGGCCCGGTAAGCCTTGCTGAACATGGGTCTGCTTAATTGATTGTAGACTTCGGAATTGTGCCCCACAAGGCTGATCGACACAGCCCCCAGGCCGGCAACCGCCAGATCATGGGCGACTTCCCGTTCCGGATGCAGCAGTTGCCCGTGGCCATTGGTGTCCAGCCGCGAAGGTATGCGCCTGAGCTTTAACCATTCGACAACAGCCAGCACCTCGTCCAGGCGCATGGCCGGTTCGCCAAAACCCACGAAAACGACCTCGTCGGCGGGGCCGTCCAGGAAGGCGAGTTCCAGCTCCTGCAGGATTTCCTCCAATGAAGGCTCACCTTCCAGCTTCAGGTTATATCCATGGAAAGTATTCGTGAATTTGGCCAGGCAAAAGGTGCAGTCCGACGAACAGCGGTTGGTAATGTTCAGATATATGTTGTCATTGACACGGTAGGCGATGGTCAAGTGAGCTCCCGTTCCCTCAGCCATAAAAGCCCTTCGTAAGCTTTCTGGCGCGGCATCTCGAAAGTGATGGTTATTTCCTGGGATAGCTTTCGCAGGGCCAGCAGGATGGGGGCAAAATCGATGCGGCCCTCACCCAGCGGCAGGTGCAGGTCCTCGTGATAGGTGTCGCCGCCAATGTTGTCATGGATGTGGATATGGCCGATCCGATCCGGATAGGCTTTTATAAACCCCAGGGACTTGTTCTCGTCGCTGAGCAGCTCGCTGTGGCCGATGTCAACTGTCAGCACGACCCCGGGGTTCGCATCCAGTACAGCTTTCATATCAACCGGATCCTCGCTGGTGTTCTCGCAGGAGATGCGGGCGCCGTAGCTTTCAGCCATCACCGCCAGGGCTCCAACCTCCCTGATCTTCAGAGCGATCTTCTCCGGCGTATTCGAGCGCGGCGCCAGGATGGGGTGGATGGTGATGGTGCGCGGCTTGAACAGTTCGGCGTATCCGACCGCCTCGCCGATCCTTTGCCTGCCATCCTCGTTGTCCACCCTCAAGTCGGGAGCGTGCGCGGTAAAGAACATGCCGGCCTTCCGGGCCGCTTTCAGCATCTCGCTCTCCTCGAGCCTGATCTTCTCGATCTCGTTGAGATTGAGGTCGGCGAAATCAAATCCGTGGGCGGCGAGAAAGATGATGCCTTCGAGGCCGGCGGCCTGGCCGCCAAATCTGAGGTTGCTCATGGGTGTCTGCCGTGGTCGCGCAATACCATGAATATTGTAACTGTATCAGGGCCTGTGGGGCAAAGAGCGGCTGGCGACAGCAATTTCCTCAATAAACTGCCCAGACCTCCGATATTTGTAGTGAAGGCCACGAACATGTGGCACACCCGGGAGCCTCAGTCAGGCAGATCCACACGGCAGGCAGCGGAGATCCCCGCGACACAGGAAAACAGATGTTCCCCTTTGATGTAAAAGAACTGTTAACGCGAAACCACGACCTGCGCGCCCGACGTCTGTGCAGATTGAAGCGCTTGGTGGAGCGGCACGACTACCAGGTTGATCCGGAGCAAATCGCCAGAAGCATGATCCGCGAGGCCTTTTCCGACGAAGCCTCACGCCGGTTAGTGGACTAGTTCAGGAAAATCATCTTCCGGGTGATTACAGTGACATGGCGCGCCGTGTCACTGTTTTTTTGCCCGTCGGGTCCGGCGGGGAAATTCCTAGAAGGGCAGAAGGGCCGTCCGCAGCATCCTCTGTACCAGCTCTTCATAACCGATATTTGCGGCCTTCGCCTGAGCCGGAAAGTCGGATGTCTCGGTCATTCCCGGCAGGGTGTTGATTTCAGTGAGCTGCGGTACGCCTTCGGCATTAATTATAAAGTCGCCGCGGCTGAAACCGCGGCAGCCCAGCGCGGAGTGTACCTGCATCGCCAGCTCCTGGGCCAGCGTGGATGTTTCGTCCGGTATCTCGGCCGGAATTACGAACTCGGTCATCCCATGGTTGTATTTTGCCTGGAAGTCATAGAACTCGGCGGCAGGCTTGAGCTGCAGAACCGGCATGGTCATGGTGACCCGCTTGTTCTCAAGCAGGCCGACGGTGATCTCGGGGCCTTCGACGAACTCCTCGGCCAGGGCGCCACCGAAATCATGGCAGGTTTCCCTGACTGCCTTCTCGA
>JAENWV010000172.1 GCA_016650015.1 Thermoleophilia bacterium
CTACGGCCCGACCTTCGGCCCCGTCCTCGCCCCGTCCTGGTTATATCCGCGCGATTCCCAATAACCGCGGAAGTTCGGGTCATTCGACAGCTCGATCTTCGTGATCCACTTGATCCACTTGTAGCCCCACTTGTCCTCGGCCACCAGGTGGAAGGGGAAGCCGCGCTCCGGCGGGATGGTGATGCCATTCATCTTCCAGGCCATGATGATGTCTTTGTCATAGAACCAGGAAAGGGGGAAGGAGGTCGAGTAACCGTCGACCGCGTATAGCACGACCGTGTTGGCCTCGGGTTTGACGCCCGCCTCATTGAACAGGTCGCGCACCAGCATCCCTTCCCAGAGGATATCGACGCTCCAGCCCTCGACGCACATCAGCTGGGAAACCTTGGAGTAGCTCTGATGGTCCAGCACTTCGTCATAGGTATACTGCCGCGGCCTTTCCACCAGGCCGCCGACCTCCAGCCGATAACTGTCCCGGTCGATGTATTGCGGACCCTTGATGGTGTTCTCGACGAAATCGGTGGCCACCGAGGAGAGGTCCTTGCCCTGATACTCACGCACCTCGACGCCCTCGAGCTGTACCGGCTCGTTGCCACCGCAGCCGACCAGCGCTGTCGCCATCAACAAAAATATGAACCAGCAAATTAAATGCCAGCGTGGATTCAAAGGCCGCCCTTCCGGTAGAAAAAGGTTATACGCCAGAATTTCCCATAAAAGGGCAAATTTAATCATTGCGCCGTGAGTTGTTTGCTTCAGTGAGCCACGTCTGGCTGTAAAAATCAGAGGAACTGCCGATGCAGTGCTTCTGGCGCCGCTGCGGCCACCCTGTTAGAATTCTGGAAATCCGGCAGGGGCTGAACTTTCAGTTTTGGGAAAAACCGGGCTGGAAATATATTTGCTGGCTCAGCATCAATGACAAGGAGCTCAAGCATGTCAGACAACGAGAAAAAGACAGATTCCCGGTCAACGAACGACGGAACCCCGTCTGCCGCGAATAGCCGATCGACCGGTGATGGCGAGACTGGAAGCAACGACCCATCGGCCGGCTCCAGCGACGAAACCACCATCGATCCTATTGCCATCAACGTGCAGATGCACGAAAAGCGGCACTTCCCGCCGCCGCCCGGATTCAGCGAGAAAGCGCACATCAAGAGCATGGCGCAGTATGAGGAGATCTATCAGCGCTCCGTCGATGACCCCGAGGGATTCTGGGGTGAAATGGCCGAGGAGCACCTTGACTGGTACCGCAAATGGGACAAGGTGCTGGAGTACGACTTCAACAAGCCGGAGATCGCCTGGTTCATCGGCGGCCAGCTCAACGTCTCCTATAATTGCCTGGACCGGCACCTCAAAACCTGGCGGCGCAACAAGGCGGCGCTGATCTGGGAGTCGGACGGCGGCGAGTGCCGCACCTTTACCTACGAGCAGCTGGCCTACGAGGTCAACCGTTTCGCCAACGTTCTCAAAAAACACAACATCGGCCGCGGCGACCGGGTGAGCATCTACCTGCCGATGATCCCCGAACTGGCCATCGCCATGCTCGCCTGCGCCCGCATCGGCGCCATCCACAACATTGTTTTTGGCGGTTTCAGCGCCGGTTCACTATCCGACCGCATCCGCGACTGCGGGGCCAGCATGCTGATCACCGCGGATGGCGGTATGCGCGGCGGCCGCGTCATACCGGTGAAAGCCAATGCCGACGAGGCACTGCCTAACTGCCCCACGGTGGACAGCATGATCGTGGTGGCCCGCATCGGCGGCGCCGGCACCCCCATGCAGGAAGGCCGTGACAGCTGGTGGCATGAGGAGATGGCAGCGGCCGACATCGAGAACTACTGCCCCCCCGAGGAGCTCGACGCCGAAGATCCGCTGTTTATCCTCTACACCAGCGGCTCCACCGGCAAGCCCAAGGGCGTGTTGCATACCACCGCCGGTTATCTGCTTTTCACCCATTTGACCTTCAGGTGGATATTTGATTACCACGAGGAGGATCTGAATTTCTGCACCGCCGACATCGGCTGGATAACAGGACACAGTTATGTGATCTATGGACCTCTGAGCAACGGCGCCACCAGCCTGATGTTCGAGGGCGTGCCCACCTACCCGAAGCCCGACCGGCTCTGGGAGATCTGCGACAAGCACCAGGTGAACATCCTCTATACGGCGCCGACGGTCATCCGGGCGCTCATGCGCGAGGGAAGCGACTGGGTCGTCAAGCACAAGCTCGACAGCCTGCGGCTGCTGGGCAGTGTTGGCGAACCGATCAATCCCGAGGCCTGGATGTGGTATTACGAGCATGTCGGCCATAAAAAGCTGCCTATCGTCGACACTTGGTGGCAGACGGAGACCGGCGGCATATTGATCACGCCGCTTCCCGGCGCCATGACGATGAAACCAGGTTCAGCCTGCCGGCCGTTTCCCGGCGTGGTGCCGCAGATATTGCGCAAGGACGGTTCACCGGCCGGCGTCAACGAGGGCGGCTACCTGACCATCGATAAACCCTGGCCGGGCATGATCCGTGGCACCTACGGCGATCCTGAGCACAAGCTGATCAAGGAAATCTACTTCAAGCGCTTCCCTGGCAAGTATTTCAGCGGCGACGGCGCCAGCGTCGATGCCGATGGCGACTACTGGCTGCAGGGACGCATCGATGACGTGGTCAATGTCAGTGGTCACCGCATGGGAACCGCCGAAATCGAGTCGGCCCTGGTTTCTCATCAGGCGGTGGCTGAAGCGGCCGTAGTGGGCTTTCCCCATGAGGTAAAAGGCGAGGGCATCTACGCTTATGTGACCCTGATCGAAGGCTATGACGCTTCCGAGGATATGCGAAAAGTACTGCAGGCGCACGTCCAGGAGGAGATCGGGCCGATCGCCAAGCCGGACAAGCTTCAGTTCGTCGCCGGCCTGCCCAAGACCCGCAGCGGCAAAATCATGCGGCGGATATTAAGGAAGATCGCCGCCGGCCAGGTCAAGCCGGAAGAACTAGGCGACATCTCGACCCTGGCCGACCCGGGAGTTGTGGACGATATCGTCGCCGGTCGTCTCTGACAGCCGTTCGCCAGCCCGCCGCTTCCAAACTGAGCGCAAGTTGTCGCTGGACGATGACATCAGCAATTCCGGGGTTACCGCGCTGGACGTTATCCTGACAGGATCGATGGTCACCAACGGAGTTACCCTGGTAAATCCCACACCGGCTCCGCTCGGCGACATCGCCCAGAGCAGCTCCTGGCTGGGTCAGCTCAAATATAACGTTCCACTACATGTAAACTCCTTCAGGGTCGTCACCTCTGCGACCGCCCGGGACCTTTGTGGCGACAGCTTCAGTTATCCGGGGCCGTATCCAGGGGCTTAAGGGGAGAGGATTCGCTGACCGGTCAGCAGATAGAGCAGCTTCGGGAGATTGGTCCATTTGACTCTGACGCCTCTCATCCGATAAACTATCACTGCTTGTGCACCACCCTTTAATTCACGCCCAGTGAGGCTGACAAGGGAGCAATATGAGCCTTA
>JAENWV010000072.1 GCA_016650015.1 Thermoleophilia bacterium
GCCGGCAAGCAGCTCCTCGGCCTCGGCCAGGCTGCTCTCCGCCTCGCGGTATTGCCGCACAAGGTTAAAGGCCGGCTGCAGATCCGAGTGGGCCTTGGCCAGCTCGGCGTAATGCTGCCGGTCATCGTGCACGCCAGGGGCGCTCAGCTCCTCGTTGAGCTGATTGTATTTCTCTTCTATTTCCGTGATCAATTTATCGATCATGATGGTTCACCGTTGGCGCCGGGCTCATGCCATGACTTCCACGTCCGCCTTGCCGCCGTGATCCATCTCGATCGGTTCCAGCGCGGCAACGCCATCGAGCGCGGCGATCGCCACCTCGATCTGGGATTCATCGGGTTCCTTGGTGGTCAGTTTTTGTAATAGCATCCCCGGGTACATGACAACTTTCATGAAGCTGCTGTCCTTGTGCCTGCCGGCATATTTTATAACCTCGTAGGAAAGGCCGACAACGAGCGGGATGCCGATTATCCGCGAGAGGATGAACAGCGACACGTAAACGATATTGGTCCAGTCGCGGGGAATCGGCACAAACGAGAAGACGATGATCGCCAGGACCATGACGATCAGCAGAAAGCTTGTGCCGCAGCGGGGATGCACCGGCGAAAATTTTTTTACGTTGGCGGCCGTAAGCTCCAGGCCGGACTCCAACGCGTGGATGGTCTTGTGCTCGGCGCCATGGTATTCAAAGACGCGCCGCATCTGCTTGATCCGCGAGACTACCGCTATATAAATAATCAGGATGGCGATACGCATGACGCCCTCAGCCGCGACGAACGCCGAGGAGTTAGGGAACCAGTCGCGCACCGAGCCTACCGCGAAAAGCGGCAGCACCACGAACAGGCCCACCGCCATCAATATGCCTACCGTGAGGCTGAGCCCCATCTCCTTTTTGGAGATATCACGCTCTTCCTCGCCCATGGACTCGTTGGCCGACATGCCAAGCGTTTTCATGCCGAGGGACATGGATTCCCAGAGGCCGATGACGCCCCGCAGAACCGGGCGCCGGAGGATGGGATATCGGTCCGCCAGCGGAGTAAGGGCCTCGGAGTGCAGGCTGATGGTGCCATCGGGCCGCCGGCAGGCCAGCGCCCAGTGCCGTTTGCCCCTCATCATCACGCCCTCGATTACGGCCTGCCCGCCAACCGACGCGGCCGGGTGCTTCTCACCACTCAAAGCTCACCACTCAATGCTTTCCATCCACTCTTCCATTTCTGCGACTTCCTCCAGCGTATAGATTTCGCCGCAATACATCTTGCCCTCGCGGCATTTGCCATACAGGCAGTCGGGTCCGGATTTTTTCATCAGCAGCGGCGCGGCGGCCAGGGCAAGCGCCCTCATCCGCCAGGCCAGCTCGTTGATCTCCCATTGCGCCCGGCGGCAGCAGCGCACCTGGAAAAAATGCCTGAGCTCCCGGGCGTTCATCGTAGTCACCAGCCGGGTCTCGGCGGCGTTGGGGAGCACGAAGCGGGCGTCCTCCTGGACAGTCTCCTTGGCCAGCCCGCGGGCCGTGCCGAGCTCGACCAGCTTGTCATACGCCGCCAGCGCCTGCCCCATAGCCTCTTCGAAGACCCCGAGCGCCTCAGCGTCTTCGGCAATCTTCGGAGGAATGATAAAACCGCTGTCTTCGCTAAAGTGCACATAGCGCTGGGACTGCTGCGAATAGGACGCCAGCCGGTGCCGCACCAGCTGGTGCGAACAGGCGCGGGAGATGCCGTCGATGCCGAAGGTGAAGGAAGCGTGCTCGAGGGCGCTCAGATGCCCCGACCTGACCAGCAGGGTGACCAGCCGTTCGACCTCCGCAGCCGACATCTTCCCCTTGAGCTCAGCCGCGGTCGATGACGAATAGCAAAGCCTGCCCGCGGACGCCACGGCGCGCTCCGGCTCGGGAGTATGGGTAAGAAGGGTTACGTTGAGAGTAGCCGTCACCGGTCAGGACCGGTTAGGAGGTTTGCCTCTTGGCGTACTTGCGCTTGAACCTCTCCACGCGGCCACCGGTATCGACCAGCTTGCGCTTGCCGGTGTAGAAGGGATGGCACTTGGAACAAATTTCCACGTGTATCTCCGGCACGGTCGAACGGGTGGTGAAATCCTCGCCGCAGGAGCAGCGCACCTTGGTCTCCATGTATTCCGGATGGATGCCTTTTTTCATTTCATTTCCTCGTCTGTCTCAGTGAACAAGAAATGATAGCACGAGTGGATGGTAGATGGTAGCTGGCCCTTTATATAGATTTATAACGTGAGGCAAAATGGCTTATCCGGAAGATGAGCTGATGGGCCCTGGCTACCATGTCCTGTCATCAGGTCCACTCTGATATTCTTATTCCATGCACAATGCTCATCCAACAAGTTTCAGATTCATGCCGCATCTGGTCATCCCAACGTTGCTGCTGGCGCTGGTGACCCTGTCACTGATGACCGCCGGTTGCACCAGCGACATCGACGTTGCCAACGAAACCGTCAGGGAAAGCGACTCGCTGCGTACATCGGCCGTCGAGAAGCTGAGGAAATCGACGGCCGCCATGGACGGGCTCGTGCAGGGCGCCGCCGCCGGCAAGGCCCTGCCCGCCACCCAGACCAGAATCGCCGCCGATGCGGCCGTGGCTGATCTCGATGCCGCCCTGGCTGAACTCTCCGCCAGAGACCAGAAGCTTAAGAGCGCCCAGGAACTTGGGCTGAATGCCAATTACCAGGAGTTCCTGCGTCTGCTCCGGGAGAGCAACGACAAGCTGACGCAAACGGTCAGCTCCGCCCAGGAAATCCCGGAGCTGGTTCAGAATGAACAGTACTCACTGGCGGGATGGGACGAGATCAAAACCCAGGTAGTCGTCAAACAGATTTATTCGGTCCAGCAGAATATCGAAAAGCTGAACAGCGAGTCGGAAACCCTGCGCAACCAGGCCGAGAAGCTGCGGCAGGACCATCCGGAAGACTTCGGGGAATAAACCATCGCCTTGCCTTGCAGCCCTGGCATACCTAAAATACCGTTGGTGGACACGCGGGCGATTAGCTCAGCTGGTTAGAGCGCCGTCCTCACATGGCGGAGGTCACTGGTTCGAGTCCAGTATCGCCCACCACATCGCCTCATCGCCTGCGGCCGGAAGACCGCGGCGCCCGCGTGGGGGATTAGCTCAGTTGGGACAGCGCTTGCTTCGCATGCAAGAGGTCACCGGTTCAAGTCCGGTATCCTCCACCAGTTTTTCTAGGTTAACCGCATAGATGTCACCCTGAGATTGTGTCATCCTGATTGGAGCGAAGGATCCAGGTGGAGATTCTTCGGCGCCAATGCACCTGGGAATGACAACCAGTCAATCCCGGAATGACGACTCATATGGGGGATTAGCTCAGTTGGGAGAGCGCCTGGTTTGCATCCAGGAGGTCACCGGTTCGAGTCCGGTATCCTCCACCAAACTTCGCCCCCTGAAAATGGCTTTGTTAAGCCATTTTTTTAATCGCGCATTCAACTTCTAAGTGCAACCTTGACCATCGCCTAAAGAGGCAAGCTGCGATAGCATCAGTGCTTCTTACAACGGCGAAGTTAAAGGAGCACTATGAGATGCTACGCGCAGCTTACCCAGGAGCAAAGATATCAGATTCACGCATTTAAGAAAGCCGGATTTGATCAGACGCAGATTGCCCGGGAGGTGGGCGTGCACAAGTCCACGATCTGCAGGGAGCTGAGGCGTAATCGAGGGCTTAACGGCTACCGGCCTCTTCAAGCCCATATGTTTGCGCTCTTGAGGCGTAAGGAGCGCAGTAACAATAGACTCACCGCCGCTAACTGGGAGCTGATCTCGCTGTTGATCCGGCTCGACTGGAGCCCGGAGCAGATCGCCGGCAGGCTTGTGCTTGAAGGTGGCACCAGCGTGAGCCACGAATGGATCTATCGCTTCATTTATGCGGACAAACAAAGTGGCGGTGAGCTATACCGGCACTTGCGCGTAAAGAAGCAAAAAAGAAAACGCTATGGTGCCTACGAGCGTCGCGGACGGCAGTATGACCGTGTTAGCATTGATGAACGTCCGGCGATTGTGGACAGCCGCAGCCGCTTGGGTGATTGGGAGGCTGACACCATCGTCGGCAGCAAAGGGAAAACAGCAGCCATCGTCTCTTTGGTTGAGCGTAAGACCTCCTATACGCTGATTGGTAAACTTACGCGAAAGACGGCAGTCGAGACCATGGGTGCGATGACTGGCTTGCTAGAACCGTTCAAGAGCCTGGTTCATACAATCACGTGCGACAATGGCAAGGAGTTTTGCTGTCATAAAGAGGTGGCGGCCAGTCTTGGCGCCAGCGTGTATTTTGCTCATCCCTACGCCTCATGGGAGCGAGGCTTAAATGAGAACACCAACGGGCTTATCCGCCAGTACTTCCCCAAAAAACACGACTTTGCTGCCATCACCGATGGCCAGATCCGCAAAGTCACAGAACGTTTGAATCACAGACCCAGGAAAAAGCTCGGTTTCAAAACACCGTTTGAAGAGTTCTTCAAAACTGATATTTTATTAACCGTTGCACTTAAGAGTTGAATCTGCGGTTCTAAAAATCATGACACCTAACCAGACTCGAACTTTTTAATATTTGTAGAGTTAGATCCAACGGGAAATGATTCGATAGTTCCGGCAATTCTGCCCGTTTTTATTAGCACGATTAAATATATTATTCTTCAGAATGCGAAAACGAGTTGCCTGATCCTCCATTGATTTAAGTTCCGAGATATCGAAAAAAATTCTACGTTAACAACGAGAAAACCCTAGTCCGATCGCGAGGAATTTAAATCAGAAATGACTGAAGATACCGGCCAACAAAAAGCGAAGGGACGAATGCAGATCCGGTCCAAGGTTTGGATCGAGGTCAATGGAAAGCCGGTGTTTAGCAAGGGACGGGGAATGTTGTTTCATGCTATCGAAAAGCATGGTTCTATCAACATGGCGGCCAAGGAGATGGGTATCACCTACCGGCGAGCCTGGGGTTACATAAAAGCCATGGAAGAGCGCATGGGAGTAAAGCTCGTGGAAACCAGGCAAGGAGGTGCGCATGGTGGAGGAGCTGAACTGACCAGCGAGGCCAAGGAGTTGTTGGCCAAGTTTGAAAGTCTGGAGCGGGGACTCAATCAACTAGTGGACAAGAGATTCGGAAAGTTGTTCGAAGAAGGGCCAAAGAAATAAGTATTTTTTTTATGATACGTTATGCAAATTCGACATAACGAACAAGGAGGAATATATGACTAAAAAGCTGGTTCTGTTCGTGGTTCTATTGACCGCATCGGTTTCATGGGCCGTCGCCTGTGGTGACTCCAGCGGTGCACAGACTGGTTCTGCGGATCAGCAACTTACTGTTTCAGCAGCCAGCAGCTTAAAAGACGTTTTTACCGAACTGGGCAAGAATTTTGAAAGTCAGCATCCGGGGGTGAAGGTTGAATTCAATTTTGCATCATCCGGAGATCTGGAGCAGCAGATCGTTGCCGGGGCTCCCGTGGATGTGTTTGCCGCCGCCTCGACCAAGGAGACGGATGACCTCGACAGCAAAGGCCTCATTATCAAGGAGACTTTGATCAAACCGGCAGGCAACGATCTGGTATTAGTGTCTCTAGCGGCCGCGAGCACCCAGATCAACTCTATTAATGACCTTGGTCAGAGCCAGATCAAGAAGATAGCCATAGGCAATCCCGCAACGGTACCCGCGGGCAGGTATGCCCAGGACACTCTGACATACTTCAGTTTGTGGGATAATCTCCAGCCGAAACTTGTCTATGGAGAGAGCGTGCGCCAGGTTCTGGATTACGTTGCCCGGGGCGAAGTGGACGCGGGAATCGTTTATACGACGGATGCAAAATCAAGGACCAAGGATGTAAAGGTAGTGCTGACTACGCCCGCCGAAAGCCACAAGCCTATCGTCTATCCCATGGCGGTTATCGCTGGCTCGAAAGAAGAACAGCTGGCCAGGCAGTTCCTGGACCTGGTTGCCGCTAAAGAGAGCCAACCTGTTTTTGAGAAGTACGGCTTCAGGAATGGATAGCTCGACCCTCTTTTCGATTAGACTATCCTTACAGGTGGCCATCACGGCCACCTGCCTGGTAGTCCCTACCGGCATTCTCTTTGCCTACATTCTGGCTGAAAAGAATTTCAGGGGAAAAGACCTGCTGGATATCGCTCTCACTCTGCCGCTGGTTTTACCACCCACGGTCACCGGCTACTATCTGGTGATCCTGTTTGGGCGCAACGGCCCCATCGGGCGTCCGATATATGATCTCACCGGCTGGACGATCATGTTTACCTGGCAGGCGGCTGTGCTGGCGTCATTTGTGGTGGCGATGCCACTTATGGTGAAAACAGCACGCGCTTCATTTGAGTCTATCGAACACCAACTCATCGATGTTTCCTACACCCTGGGTCACTCTGAAAGCGCCACTCTTTTCAAAGTTATTCTGCCCCTGGCCCGCAAAGGGCTTTTCGCCGGGGCTTCCTTGGCCTTTGCCAGGGCGATGGGTGAGTTTGGCGCGACCTTGATGCTGGCAGGGAATATCCCCGGCAAAACTGACACGGCCCCCTTGGCCATTTACAGCTACGCCAGCAGTGGAGATTGGCCATCGGCTAACGGCATGGTCCTGCTTTTTACCCTGCTTTCCGGGGCCATCCTGTACGTTGCTCTCAAATTTAACGGTCGTGTTTTCTGATGAGCATCGGAATCAGACTCTTTAAAGAGGTAAGAGGATTTACACTCGACGTGCAGTGGGAGATCGGCAACGAGCTGGTGTCCTTGTTTGGCTTCTCCGGGTCCGGCAAGACCATGACACTCCAGTTGATTGCCGGACTGATGAGGCCGGACGCAGGATACATACGCGTCAATGGCAAGCAATATTTTGACAGCGCCTCAAGACTCGATGTGAAAACGAGGGAGCGCCGGGTGGGATATGTGTTCCAGGATTACGCCCTCTTCCCCCACATGTCCGTGAGTAAGAATATCGCCTACGGATTAACCGGCCGGAACGCCTCGGGAAGAGCTGAAAGGGTTAGAGAGATGATCGATCTCTTCCAGCTCGACGGTCTTGAGAAGGCCTTTCCCGGTGAGATTTCCGGCGGCCAAAAGCAAAGAGTGGCATTGGCGAGAGCGTTGATCGGAAAGCCGGAACTCTTGTTGCTGGATGAACCATTTTCGGCTCTGGATCGGCCGATTCGCGTGAAGATGCAAAATGTTATCAAAGATATTCGTTCAGAGTTTGCTATCCCGGTGCTCCTGGTCACACACGATTTCTCTGAAGTCCAGAAAATGGCGGACAGGGTTATCGTCTACTCTGACGGGAAAGTCGTTCAGGTCGGTTCCCCTGCGGAAATTCGAAAAAATCCTTCGTGCGACCAGGTCAATGAATTGGTGGGATCGGTTAGAACGGAATAGTTCGATGCTATGGTCTCGAATAATCTTCATAGAGAGTCACATTAAAGGGCGCTTCTCTGTTTGCCTAGGCCGAAATCTTATTTACCGCTCTCTCAAGCTCGTTTAGAATAGAGAAGTTCGAATAACGTACGATTGCGTCCACCACTCCTTTGAGTCACGCCCGATCACCAATCGCCGCCATCAGGTTCGTTCCTCATGCTTTCCATTCACGATTGACCCCTCGATTATTGACTTTTATCAACACGCCC
>JAENWV010000124.1 GCA_016650015.1 Thermoleophilia bacterium
ATTCCCCCCAAAGCGGGCACAGCGTAAGCTTATCTTTCGCGGAGTTTCCTGTCAAGAAACAGCGACCGTTTGCCGCAATGCCAGCACGGCAGGTCGCGGGTATTTGTTGGCGAAGTTACCGCTGCGTGTCAATTTACTGCGGCCGGTTGCCTCTATGCCTGCACGGCGCCGCGCGGCTTACGGGAAAAGGTCTGCTTGCCGGTGACCGCGCCGCCGGGCGTTTTGTTAGTTACAGTGACCGCCTCCGGGGTGATCGTGATGATGTTATAGGAAGGCTGGATGAAACCGCGCGTGCGCCAGGTGCTGGCCGTCCCGCTGCTGATGATAAGCATGTCCGCCAGCGGCCAGTTATAGGGAACGTGGCGATGGCCGCAAAGCACCAGATCGACTTCCACCTCCCGCAGCTTGTCGAGCACATCGCCGGAGTCCAGGACAATGTTCCGCTCACGCCCCGTACTCGGGATGCTGACCAGGTGGTGGTGCAGCATAAAAATCTTGAAGTATCCCTTGTCAGGAAATTCCCTGTCTATCCAGTCATACTTGTCGCGGCCGATCTCGCCATCATCCAGGTCTGGCTTGTTCGAGTCCAGGGCCAGTATCTTTACCTTTTCCTGTATGCCGGCTTCGTTCGGCACGCAGCAGATGCGAAAATCCAGCTCTTCCGTATGGTAATGCCGGTCTCCGAAAAGCTGTTCGAAGTGAAGATATCCCACGTTGCGACAATCGTGGTTGCCGGCGATCACCAGCTTCTGCTTGCACTCGACCTGCTTGATCCAGGAATGGGCCTCGTCGAACTGCTCCCGGTAACCGTCGGCGGTGAGGTCGCCGGGAACTACGACCAGGTTGGGACCCAGGTCGTTGATCTCGTGAATCGTCGCCTCCATCAGGTCCGTGTCAAAGCGGGAGTCGCCACAATGGATATCAGAAAACTGGGCTATCGTATAGAATTCACGGTGTTCGTTCATTGATGATCCTCCCTTTCAGGGACCTTAACCTTTAACGTGACAGTATCCTTTTTCCCCATGCCCGGCGCTCCTGCATCCGCCGTTAAATTTTCCGCTTGGGGCCCGGCGCATCCCGGCGCGTGATATTGCCTTCTTTCCCTTATACCCGCGGCGGCTGAAAACGTCTCAACCTCAGAGAGTTGCTGACCACGGAAACCGACGACATCCCCATGGCGCCGGCAGCGATGATCGGATTGAGCAGAACGCCGAAGAAGGGGTAGAGAATGCCGGCGGCCACCGGTATCAACGCCGTGTTATAAGCGAAAGCCCAGAACAGGTTCTGCTTGATGATCTGAATTGTGCGGCGGCTCAGCGCGATAGCGGTAACTACTCCCTGCAGGTCGCCGGACATCAGCGTGATGTCGCCCGCCTCCATGGCCACGTCGGTGCCGGTGCCGATAGCGATGCCGACATCCGCCTGCACCAGCGCCGGAGCGTCATTGATGCCGTCGCCCACCATCGCCACGCGTCTGCCCTCTTCCTGCAGACGCTTGACCTCCAGAGCCTTGTCCTGGGGCAGAACCCCGGCGAGCACCCGGTCGACTCCAGCCTCGGCGCCGATTGCCTCGGCGGTGCGCCGGTTGTCTCCCGTCAGCATGATTACTTCCAGACCCATCTCCCGCAGCCGCGCCACTGTCTCCTGTGAACTGTCCTTCAGGGTGTCGGCAACACCGATGATGCCCACCGGGTTGCCGTCGACAGCCACGAACATCGGTGTCTTGCCCTGTCCGGAAAGCAGGGCCGCCTGGTCGGCCAGTCCTGTCAGCGAAAGTCCCCGCTCCTCGAGGAGCCCGGGATTACCCACCAGCACCGAATGTCCCTTGACCTGTGCCTCGATGCCCTGCCCGGCGATCGCCTGAAAGCTGTCCGCGATCTCCAGCTCGATGCCGCGCTCCAGGGCGCCATGGACGATCGCCTCGCCCAGCGGGTGCTCCGAGCCGTGCTCGGCTGAAGCCGCCAGCCTCAATAGTTGTACTTCATCCCATCCCGTGGTGATGACATCGGTGATCGCCGGCTCGCCGCGGGTGAGGGTGCCAGTCTTGTCCAGCACCACAGTGTCCACCTTGTGCGCCGTCTCCAGCGAGTCGCCGCCACGGATCAGTACGCCGTTCTCGGCGCCCTTGCCGGTGCCGACCATGATGGCTGTCGGGGTTGCGAGCCCCAGGGCGCAGGGACAGGCGATAATCAGCACCGCCACAAAATTAAGTAACGCGTAGGTGAAGGCCGGCGCGGGACCAAAAATAATCCAGATGACAAAAGTAAGCGCGGCCACGGCGAAGACGCCCGGTACGAAATAGCTGGCGATGATATCGGCCATGCGGGCGATCGGCGGCTTGGAGCCCTGGGCGTCCTGAACCAGCCGGATGATCTGCGCCAGCACCGTCTCCCTGCCGACCCGCGTAGCTTTAAAGCGGAAGCTCCCCATCTTGTTGATGGTGGCGCCCACGACCTCGTCGCCGGCCTGCTTCTCCACCGGCAGGCTCTCGCCGGTGATCATCGACTCGTCGACACTCGAAGCCCCCTCGCGCACGACGCCGTCGACCGGGATGCGCTCGCCCGGCCTGACGATAACCAGATCGCCGGTAACTACATCCTCTACGGGAACATCCACCTCCACGCCCTCACGGACGACCCGGGCCGTACGCGGCGTCAGCCCGATCAGCTTTTTGATTGCCTCGGATGTCTGCCCCTTGGCGCGCGCCTCCAGCATGCGCCCGAAGAGGATGAGCGTGATAATGATGGCGGCGGTGTCGAAATACATCGGCATGCCCAGCCCCTGCGCCTCGAAGAAGGAGGGGAAAAGTATGGCCGCAACCGTGTAGAGGTAAGCCGAAGTGCTGCCGACCGCCACCAGCGTGTTCATATTGGTCGTGCCGTGCCGGGCGGCGCTGAAGGCGCCCTTGTAGAAACGCCAGCCCACCCAGAACTGCACCGGCGTCGCCAGCGCCCACAATACATACATGTTGTTGAGTGATCCCAGACCGCCGAACCACTCCGGAAAACTTCCGATGAAAATCGGCAGGGAAAGCGCCGCGCCAATGACTACCCTGCGCTGCAGCCGCCGATACTCGCGCCGGCGCAACCGCGCCTCGCCATTCTCTTCCTCCACCCCCGCTTCGGACTCGAGTACCTGGTAACCAGCTGATTCCACGGCGCGCACCAGGTCGCCGCGCTCGACCGCCCCGGGCACGAATTCGACCGTTGCCCTTTCGGTGGCCAGGTTCACCCCGGCGGAGACGACGCCGTCGACACCTGCCAGCGCCTTTTGAACATGCTCTACGCAGGAGGCGCAGGTCATTCCCTGCACCGCAAGTTCGGTCTTCTCGGTGATGGCCTTGTAGCCGATGCCGTTTACCGCCGCGGCCAGGCCAGCCACCGTTACCACCGCAGGATCATATTCGACCGTGGCCTTCTCGGTGGCAAAATTGACATCTGCGGCCGCGACCCCCGGCGTCACCCGCAGGATCTTCTCGTTGCGCTCCACGCAGGAGGCGCAGGTCATGCCTTCGATAGGCAAAGTGATTTTTTTCAGGGCACTCATAACTGCACTCCAGATTCAGTATATATGTATGTAACTCCTCTTTCAGCCCGAGGCAAACCATCACACAGTTGCGAAAAATCGGCGCGGACTCCTCTCTTCCGTCTGCGAAAAGCTGCCCCGGATCATCGCTGCCGGTTCCGTGTGGCCGGTTGCTGGTTTATTATGCATGGTTAACAGCTCTGTATTCATGAGTTTTGATTCCAGACAAGCCGGCAAGGATTCATTTTTGGTCAAGTCCAAAATCTTCTGTAAATTCAGTTAGTCCTCCAAGACAGCCTCATCCTATCACCTGAAGCTCACGAGCTTTTTGGTTTTTTGTTTCCTTCTTTTCCTCAAGCTCTTCCATGTTGAGATAGCTTATACCGGTTACCCATTCATCCGACTGCTCGGCGCAAAGCGCCGTGACCAGTCTGAGGCAGGCCTCACGGTCGGGGAAGATACGCACCACCCGCGTCCTTCTTTTGATCTCCTGGTTTAAGCGCTCAAGACCGTTGGTGGTACGGATACGGGGCCGGTGCTTAAGCGGGAAGGCAAGCACCGCCAGACAATCCTCGATTCCGTTCTCGATAAGCCCTGCCACCCGCGGATGGCTGCCGGCCCAGCGGTCGGCGGCCTGTTCGTAAAGCCGGCGGGCGCTTTCCAGGTCCGGGGCGACAAATACCTCCCTGATACCGGCGGCGATCTCGCCGCGCTTCTTGCGGGAAACCAGGCCGGTGGCGTTCTTGGTGAAGTGGAACTGGCAGCGCTGCCAGCTGGCTCCCTGAAAGTTCCGTTTTATCGCTGCCTTGATGCCACTGTGATTATCGGAAGTCACCAGCATGACACCTTTTAGCCCTCTGGCCTTCAGGTCGCGGAAGAGCTCATTGTAGGCAGCCTCGCTCTCGGTATCAGCCACGGTCACGGCCAGGATCTCCCGTTTATCGTCCGCGCGCACGCCCGTGACGATGAGCACGCCCTGGCTGACGACCCGGCCATCCTCTCTTACATCCTCATAGCGGGCATCGACAGTGAGATAGGGATACGAACCGGTAAACGGCCGGTGGCGCCAGGCCTTAAGATCGACATCGAGCCTGCCACTAAGCGCCGATACCTGGCTTTTTGAGAAGTTCGTACCGCAGAGGGCCTCGGTGATGCTGGCCACCTTGCGGGTGGAAACACCATGGACGTACATCTCCATAATTGAAAGCACCAGCGCCTTCTCGCTACGCTGGTAGCGGCCAAACAGATTGGTGGAGAAGTTACCCTCGCGGTCCTGGGGCACCAGCAGGTTGAGCGTCCCCACCCTGGTTCTCAAGGTCCTGGGCTTGTAGCCGTTGCGATGGCCCTTGCGCTTGCCACTGCGCTGATACCATTCGGCGCCTATGTATTGGTTCATCTCCAGCTTCAATAGATCCTGGATCATGTTCTCCACCATTACGCGCAGGAAATCGGGGTCATCCGTTAAAATGTCTTGCACCAGCTCGCTTTTGCCCTTACCGTTGGTCTTGGCCATCGTCTCTCCTTTGATATTGGTTTGGTCACC
>JAENWV010000211.1 GCA_016650015.1 Thermoleophilia bacterium
GTTGAGATGGAGAAGCGCGTCTTCGTCGTCGGCCGCAGCAAGAGCCGGCTGCTGGATGTTGCCCGGGCGCTGGCCACGGTCGGCGGTGGCGGCCACAGCGCGGCCGCCTCGGCTATCGTCAAGGGCAAGAGCCTGGAGGATACGCGGAGCATCCTTCTGGACAGCCTGCCAGACGTTTTGGAGAAGCCGGTCAGGGCGAGGGATATCATGTCGCATCCGGTCTATTTCGTCGAGGCGCACACGACTATCGGCGAGGCGCTGCTGATCTGCCAGCGTTACGGGCATAGCGGTGTCTGCGTCAAGGACAGGGAGATGCTGGTGGGAATCGTTTCACGCAAGGATCTGGACAAGGCCGTGGGCCACAGGCTCAAGCATGCTCCGGTGAAGGGCATCATGTCCCGGGGTGTCAGAACGGTGTCGGAGGTGACCACCGTCCACGAGCTGCGCCGCATTATGGCGGAAAGCGATGTGGGCCGGCTGCCCGTGGTGGTATCGGGCCTGGAGGGCCGGCACGAGGTGCCTTTTGACCAGGTGACGGGAATTGTTACCCGCACCGACGTGCTCAGGACGCTGCACAGTTCGATGATCGAGGAGGGAGTGGGGGAGGCAGTTTTGCATGAGGCCGACTTTCGCGACCGGCTGGCGGCGATTCCCAATATCGCGCCGGTCTTCGAGGCGGTGCAGAAGCTAAGCACGGATTACCGCGGCGTCTACCTGGTGGGCGGTTTCGTGCGGGACATGATCCTGCATCAGCCCAATTACGACATCGACATCGCGATCGAGGGCGACGGCATCGATTTCGCCGAGCATCTGGGGAAGGAGCTGGGCGGCCGGGTGCGGGCGCACCAGAAGTTTCACACCGCCGTGGTTATCCTCGACCAGCTGAAGCCGGAGTTGCGTGTCGACGTGGCTACGACCCGTACCGAATTCTACGATTACCCGGCGGCGCTGCCGACGGTCGAGCATTCATCCATCAAGCATGATCTCTACCGGCGCGACTTCACCATCAACGCCATGGCGGTCTCGCTGGCAGCTCATGACTTCGGGCGGCTGCTGGACTTCTTCGGCGGTCTGCGTGACATCGAGCAGAAGGTCATCCGGGTGTTGCACAACCTCAGCTTCATCGAGGACCCCACGCGGATTTTCCGGGCCATCCGTTACGAGAACCGGCTCGGCTTTCGCATGAACTCGCACACGCTGGGGCTGGCCCGGGGCTGCGTGGAGATGAACCTGGTTGGCGATCTCTCATCGGCGCGGCTGCGTGACGAGCTGATCTGGCTACTGTCGGAGCCGAAGGTCGAGCATACGATCCAGAGGATCGGCGAACTGGGTATCGCTCCTTCGATTCACCCGGCCCTGGCCGCCGACCAGGAGACCGCGGAGCTGGTGACTCGCGCCGACCGGGCAGTCAGGGAGCTTCATATGCGCGAAGAGGTCCGGTTCTGGCGGTTGCGGCTGATCTGCATGGCCCGTGCGCTGGAGCCGGAGCAACTGGTCAGCTGGACCGAACGGTTGAAGCTGCGCAATACCGACGCGGCGGTCATCGCCGGCGGAGTGGTTCTGGCGCGCAAGGTGCTTGAGCGCATGGCCGGCGCCGAGATGACGCGCCCGGCGCTTTACGAGCTACTGGCGCGGTTGCCCGCCGAAGGGCTGCTGCTGGCCTGGGCGGAAGCCGGCGAGGGGCGCGCGCGCGAGGCAATCGAGCTCTTCATCAAGGAACTTCGTTATACTTCACTGAGCATCAGCGGCAGGGATCTGCTGGAGCTCGGCCTGAAGGAATCACCGGAAGTGGGGCGGGTACTGACTCAGGTCAAACTGCTGAAGCTGGAAGGCAAGGTCGACTGGCGCGATTCGGAGATGAGCGCCGCCAGACAAATACTGAATAAGATCAAGGGGCACAGATGAGAGAACTCCTGATACAGCTGGCGGTGACCGCACCGGTGCTGCTTTTTTCCATGACCCTCCACGAGGTGTCACACGGTTACATGGCTTACCGGCTGGGGGACTGGACGGCGGCGAGTCAGAAACGGTTGTCGCTCAACCCGCTGCGGCATCTTGACCCTTTCGGTACACTGCTTCTGGTGATGACGTTCATCTTCTCCGCCGGGCGCATGATGTTCGGCTGGGCCAAGCCGGTGCCGGTTAATCCCGGCAACTTCAAGTCCCATCAGCGGGGCATGGCCTGGGTGGGCATCGCCGGACCATCGGCGAACCTTCTGCTGGCTGGGGTTTCGGCGCTCGTCCTGAACATTTTCTACCCGGACCCGGCTTCCACCAGCGGGTTGCTACCGATTGCCATCTTTCGCATTTTTCAGCTGAACGTCATCCTGATGGTCTTTAACCTGATCCCGGTGCCGCCGCTCGATGGTTCACGCATCGTTGGTGCATTTCTCACGCCCCGGTCGTATATCAAGTGGATCAAACTGGACCAGTATGGACAGTTCTTCATCATGGCGTTGCTCCTGATAATGCTTAACTTCGGTAACGGCTTCTATACCATTATTATGCCGATTTACCAGCTGTTCCTGCCGGGGTACGGGTTTTAAGGGAGTGAGTTCAGTGTCGTCATTTATCGCGCAAGGTATGCGCATGATCAGGGGAGTCAGATGAAACGAATAGCGGTGGTGACCA
>JAENWV010000232.1 GCA_016650015.1 Thermoleophilia bacterium
AACTTCAAGCGCTGGGTGCTGGATGTCTTCCATGGCGTTAGTTCCAAACATCTTCAGTCCTATCTTGACGAGTTCTGTTATCGTTTAAACCGTCGCTACGCGCGAACCGATCTGTTCCGGCGTATCCTCAACCGGTGCGCCCGTTTTACTGAACCGGTTACCTATGCCGAACTCACTGCTGCCTGAGCTAGTAGGATGGTCGTTTTATTTTATGCCTGGCTCAAGCCCGGAGGCTTCCTCGTTCTTTCCGGGCTGCTCATCGAGCACGAACGAGCGGTCGCGGAACGGTTCGCGGACATCGGCTTCACTGCCAGGGGCAGACTGCGTGAAAACAATTGGGTCAGTTTGTTGATGGAGAAGGGTGCCGCGTTGGAAGAACCTCATTCTGATTGAGGCAGGGTATGTTTGAGGCTGGATCCTATCTCGTCATCAAGGGCCACACGTGCGATCCGCGCATACTGACTAAACTGCTGAAAAGCAGGACGCAGCGTGTCCCCATGGAATGTAAGTCCACATGGACTGGCTCACCTTCATAATTGTAGGCCTGATAGCCGGGTGGCTGGCCGGGATTATCACCAGGGCCCGGGGGCTTGGTTGCCTGATGGATATCGTCGTGGGGGTGATCGGGGCCATTATCGGCGGCTACCTCTTCTCACTCATCGACGTCGCTCCCCAGAGCTTTCTCGGGCGGGTAGCCACCGCTACTGTCGGCGCTGTTCTCCTGCTCCTGTTGTTGAACGCGATTGCCGGGAAACCGTCCGGCCGGCGCTGATGGCTGTCAGCTTCATTTCCACTATCCTGGCAACCGTTTCCTGATTACTGGCCAGGAGGAGGCATTTGACATCCATCATGCCATAACCATGTTTCCCGAGTACGAAGCAAAAAAGAGCCGCAATGGGGCCTGACAAAGACTCACCGGAAAACGGCGCCAAACGGCGCCCGCGCGCGGTGTCCGCCAAAGAAATATTCGGCGAGCGAGCTGGCCGCTACGAAGAGCTGGATGTTTTCTCCCAGGAAAAGTACTACCAGCCGCTGATCGATTTTGCAGGGCCCCGGCCGGACGACCGCGTGCTCGACCTGGCCACCGGCACCGGGCTTCTGGCCCTGCTTCTGGCCCGCAGGGCGAAGGAGGTGACCGGCAGCGACGTCACCCCGGAGATGTTAGAAAGGGCCGTCGACCGTGCCAAAAAAGGCGGCCAGGAAAACATCCGTTTCGTGGAAGCGGAGGCATCGAGCCTGCCTTTTCCTGACGCCTCTTTTGATCTGGTTGTCTGCAGAACCGCCTTCCACCACTTCCCGGAGCCCAAAAAGGCTCTGACGGAGATTTACCGGGTCTTGGGGCCCGGAGGACGCCTGGTGCTCGCTGATGTCGTCGGCGCGACCCCGAGATGACCCAGACAAAGAAGGGCAACCAGTGGTACTTCGGCATGAAGGCGCACACGGGCACGGATACGAAAAACCGTACCGTGCACACTGTGGTGGCCACCACCGCCTCAGTCCACGACTCCGTTGTCATGGAGGATCTCCTTCACGGTGGCGAGGAGAGTGTCTATGGCGACAAGGCCTACGCCGACGAGACCAGAAAAAGAGATTTTGAAGAGCGGGGCATAAAGTGGTGCGTATCGCGGAAGGCCGGCCGGGGCCACCGCCTAAGCGAAAAAGACGAGGGGCATAACCGCCGGATGAGCAAGACCAGGGCCAAGGGCGAGCACCCGTTTCATGTGGTCAAATGCTTGTGGGGCCACAGAAAAGCGCGATATCGGGGCATCACCAAAAACGCCAGCCAGCTGTTCACCCTCTTCTCACTGGCCAATCTGTATCTGGTCAGAAAACAGTTGCTGCATCAACCGGCGTAATGCGCCTAAGATTGCGATAGAGGGGCGGAAAAGAGCCCTCTGGAAGACAGAAACAAACGTATATTGACAGATCAACGCCGATTATTCATGAAAATACATCTTATCAACCCGAGACCGTTAGTTTTGGTTGGTTGTTCAGAGGTTCCCTAGCTATTATTGCGTGCAGTGGTTCAGGACGAACCTGGAGGACTTTATATTTCTAGGGGGTCATTCTATGTCAGGGGATTCCCTTATTTACATATGTCATTGCCGCAGCATAAAGTTACGCGATTATAAAACATTTGGCACAGGTTTCAGCAGATAATCGAGGAAGAGCTCAAACAGGTCCTCGTCCCTGTGATTGTATCTGAACTGCATCTCATAGAGATACAGGGGAAACTTCTCGGGAGAGACACCGTGATGTTTGAAGAGCTTACCTTTGGCATAACTCCAAAACCCTTCCAGACCGTTGATAT
>JAENWV010000223.1 GCA_016650015.1 Thermoleophilia bacterium
AGCCCTCAGCCTCCAGGTCATAGGCGCGGCGGGTAGTGTCGCTGGTCGGCCTGGCGCTCGCGTCGGAGGAGCCCAGGCGTATCGACAGCACCGGGATCGCCAGGATGACGACAACCACCAGCCCGATCAGGAACGCCGGCCAGGAATAGCGCTCGAGCAACCGGCCCCAGCGGTACCAGATGCCTTGCTCCGGGGCCTGCTTCCTCTTGCCGATTCCCGGAATGCGCAGCTTGTCGACGCGCTCGCGCACAAAGCCGAGCACGGCCGGCAGCAGCGTGATCGATGCCAGCATGGTGACCGCCACAACCGAGGCCGCGCCGATGCCGAGCCCCTGGATGAAACTGATGTTGATCAGCACCATGCCCAGCAGCGAGATTACCACGGTCAGGCCGGCGAAGATGACCGAGCGTCCAGCCGTGTTGATCGCCGTGATCGTCGCCTGCTCAGGACTGAGTTTTTCGTCCAGGCCCTGCCGGTAACGCGTGACGATGAAGAGCGCGTAGTCGATGCCGACGCCGATGCCGATCATCGAAGACAGCTCGGTTGTAAAATCTGGCAGGCTGATCACATGGCTGAAAAGTGCTACAGCCGAGACGCCGATGCCGATGCCGAACAGCGCCGTGATGATCGGCAGCCCCATCGCCAGCACTGATCCGAACGCGATCAGCAGAATGATGATCGCCGCCGTTATGCCAATGATTTCGGTGGTGCCGATGTTCGGCTGGCTGACAAAGAGTTGCCCGCCCAGCTCGAACTGGATACCGTCCGTGGGCGCGCGGGCGATGATGCCCTTGATGGCGCCGGTCGTTGCCGTGTCCCTTTCGATCTCCTGGTTGGGCTGGTCAAACATGATCACGGCCCGCGCGATATGCCCGTCGGGGCTGACCTGGGTCGCCCCTTCCTGTGAGTAAGGTGAAACCACGGCGGAAACGTGCGGCACCTGCATGATCTGCTTGATGGCATCACCGACGGCTGCCTGAACCGCCGGGTCATGGATATCGGTTGCGCTCTTAAAAACCAGGTCGCCGGTCGCACCGGAACGAGTGGGAAAACGC
This sequence comes from Thermoleophilia bacterium, assembly GCA_016650015.1. Lineage (GTDB taxonomy): Bacteria > Actinomycetota > Thermoleophilia > BMS3ABIN01 > BMS3ABIN01 > JACRMB01. Next base: position 1,056 of record JAENWV010000223.1, read on the forward strand.
GACTGCAGCAGGTCGAGCGCCGCCTGCGAGTCGGATTCCGGCAGTTTGAAATCGGTCGAGAAGGCGCTCCCCGCCGTCTGTGACCAGATGGTTATACCGGCCAGCAGCGCCACCCAGACAAGCAGCACCAGCCAGCGTTTCCTGAATGAAAAAAGTGCGATTTTCGCGAGCATTGTTCTCCTCTTTAGCTTTTATTCTTGATCTGTTCGCGTACCGTCTGGAAACTGGCCTGCAGGTTGCTCATGTGCTCCTCGAAGACCTCGGCCTTGGCGACCAGCAGCACTCCCTTGTCGAGGTCGCCCATGAAGATGAGCTTGTCGCCGGGCTTCAGGTCGAGCTTCTGGCGCCCCTCGACCGGGATGACGACCTGCCCCTTCTCCCCGATGGTGCTCGAGCCAAAAAAAGTGATGTTCATGTTCGGATGCATTGCCGGCCCCTCTCCTGTAAGAAGTTATTCCAGTTGTGCTTGGAATAGTTATACAAGTATGACTTTACTAACCTAGCATATGCGGATGACATGCGGCAAATATCGCCGGTTCGCCAAACAAGATTTAAATTTCGCGGCAGGCTTTCATCCTTCTTCTTCCGTCCGGAGCGCCTGATAACATGCTATTAAGATAAGGAAGGAGCTATCTGATGGACAGACGTTCATTTTTAAAGAGTATGTTCGCGGCCGTTTTTCTGCCTTTTTTGCCCAAAGGGCTGTCAGTGGAAAAAGAGCAGCACGAGGTCTGGCTACAAAGTTCCCTGGTTGCCGGATTCAAATATTACGATGGAGAGAAGGTCTGGTATTCCCTTAAAGTCGGAGAGTTGCTGGCTCTATCAAGAGAGCCGAACAATCCCCATGATAACCAGGCTGTGGAAGTGCTGTGGCGAGGTCACAAGCTGGGATACATCCCCAGGTACGAAAACAGTACTGCTGCTAACTTGTTGCAAAATAATGCGCCACTGCTGGCCAGAATTTCGAACCTTGATGAACCCAGAAATTTCTGGAAACAGGTGGAGTTGGATATTTTTCTGCTTGTTGATTCCTCGAAATAAAAAGGATGCTTCCTGCCCAGTCAGACCCTCATGAGAAGAAAACAAACGCAAGGTCGATCGCGATTGCCACGAGTGAGAAGATGAAGATTATCAGGTAGTTGAGGTGCTCGGGCGATTTCTCGATCGAATTGAGCAGGTAAATCAGTACTTCACGATCATCTTCCGAAAGCAAATCCATCTCTTCCACTTTTTCAATTAACCGATGATCCCTGATCGCGCTCTTGCGTTTCTCTGTTATCTGATACCGGTAATAAAAGAACAGGAAATTTCCCAGTACGGCGAAATACCATGCCGGGCGGACCCAGCCGGGCTGAACGTGCTCGAGAACGATGATCGCCCTGAGGGCGATCGCCGTC
>JAENWV010000155.1 GCA_016650015.1 Thermoleophilia bacterium
AAACATCACGGTGTCTCTCCCGAGAAGTTTCCCCTGTATCTCTATGAGATGCAGTTCAGATACAATCACAGGGACGAGGATCTCTTTGAACTCTTCCTCGATTACCTGCTGAAACCTGTGCCAAATGTTTTATAATCGCCTAATTAATTATGCTCAAATAATTGGTTCTTATGAATCACAAAGGGTGGTGTTAAGCTCTTTTGTGTCAACCCCTCTAGCCAACAAAGTCTACATAACCGGCGCGAACCGCATAGGCGACCGCTTCCAGCTTGCTGTGGACTCCGAGTTTTCCGAGAATGTTCTGGATGTGGTTACGCGTGGTTGTGGGACTGATATAAAGCTGTCTTGAGATGACTTCGTTGTTCAGGCCCCTTGCCAGCAGCTGCAGAATTTCCAGTTCACGCCGGTCAGCCTGACCATCGCCTTGCCGCCCTCCTGCTCGACCCCTTCATAATCCACGGCCCCCGGGGCCACCTGGCGCGGCTGCTCGTAGTGCTGTACGGCGGCACGCACGTGCTTGGCCAGCGCTTCCAGCTTGGCGTTCTTGTGCCGCAGCCGGTCGATGGCCACTTTCTGCCGAGCGGCGGCTCCCACCCGCGCCACCAGTTCTTCCCGGTCGTAAGGTTTGGCCAGATAATCCTGGGCTCCCGCCTCAAAACCCGCTACCTGGTCATCGGTGGTCGGCTTTTCGTGAAAAAAGATCACGGGGATGTGCTTCAGACTGGCGTCGCCCTTGAGGGTTTTGCAGATATCGAGACCGCTGGTTACGGCATGTCGACATCGAGGATTATCACGTCGGGGGCGCTCGTCGCGCGAGATCTGCCGGGCTGCGGATCCATCTACCGCGGTCAGCAACCGGTAACCCACCTTGGAAAGGCATTCCTTGGTGTTGTGTAAAACTTCAGGGTCGTCGTCGACGACGAGTACGATTTCGTTCGGCATCGTCTTGCACCAGCTCCCGTGCCCATAACGGTTCTCGATTACCGCCAGCCCCCTCCAGAACTATTTGCCTGGAGGGCGGCGGCGGCGCCATTACAGCTTCAGATTAACTACCGCTTCAGTTCCTACCGAACTAGCAATTCTCAACTGAGAAGTTTTAATAGTATACCAATATACTCAGGATTTTTCAGTTTGGGCGTGTTAATTTATTTTCACCAGAAAATGGTGGATGTGCTTCAGGAGCAGATTACCGCGGCTGCCGGTACTTCTTCCGGCCGGATGCATAAAGATTGCCACCCTGGGCGTCCATGACCACGATGGCGGGAAAATCGCTGACTTCAAAGCGGTGGATCGCTTCGGTGCCGAGTTCGGGCCAGGCCACCACTTCGGCCACCCGGATCCTCTCGGCCAGTAGCGCGCCGGCGCCGCCAACAGCCGCCAGGTAAACAGCGCCATGTTCCTGAAGGGCCGCAGCCACTTCCGGACTACGGTCACCCTTGCCGATTACCGCCCTCAGGCCCCGGGCCAGCAACTGCGGTGTGTACCGGTCCACCCGGGAGCTGGTGGTCGGGCCCGCGGAACCGGTGGCCCTCCCCGGCGAGGCCGGTGTCGGGCCGACATAATAGATGATCTGCCCCGTCAGCTCGAACGGAAGCTCCCCACCTTTCTCGATGAGTTCGATCAGCCGGCGATGAGCCGCATCGCGTGCAGTGTAAATCGTCCCTGTGATCAGCACTTTGTCACCGGCAATAAGCGAACGGGTTTTTTCCAATGAAAGCGGCGCGGTCAGGGAGATGGGCATCGTCGTCATTTTCGCCGCCACGCCTCGTTTTTCGCAATCTTATAGTTACCTTTGCGACAGATCACTGCCATAGCCATCAGATGCTCCCCGTCGCCCGGCGGGCCGAGTTGCACTGAATGTTGACGGCGACCGGCAGCGACGCTATATGACAGGGATATTCCTCGAGCGCCACACCCAGGCAGGTGATGCTGCCGCCAAAACCACCGGGGCCGATGCCGAGGGCGTTCACGCTGTCCCGGATTTCCAGCTCGAGCCGCGCCAGCCGCTCGTCCGGATTCGGCGAAGCCGCCGGCCTCAGGAGCGCCAGCTTGCTCAGCACGGCCGCCCGGTCCATGGTGCCACCCACGCCGACGCCGAGGAAGATCGGAGGGCAGGGATTGCCACCGGCTTTTTCCACCGTTTCCACCACAAAATCAACCAGCCCCGCGATCCCTTCGGCGGGCTTGAGCATGGCCAGGCGGCTCATGTTCTCGCTGCCGGCGCCCTTGGGAAGCACGGTGATGCGCACGGTCTCGCCAGCTACCAGCTCTGTGTGTAGCATCGCCGGCGTGTTGTCGCCTGTATTCGCACGATCATGGCAGGGGCTGCTGACCACGGAGGCCCGTAGATAACCATCCTGCCAGGCTTTGGCGACACCCGCATCCACGGCCTGCCTGAACGGACCGCCGGTGAAACAGACTTCCTGTCCCACCTCGACGAACACGGCGGCCAGCCCGGTGTCCTGGCAAAGGGGAACGCGCTCACGCGCGGCGATTTCGGCGTTTTTCAGCAGGGTTTCGAGGACTTCGCGCCCCAGTAGTGATTCTTCAAGCTCGAGCGCCGATTCCAGAGCGGCGACCACATCGGGCGGCAGGTTGAAATTGGCTTCCTGGTATAGCCGGGAGACCAACGCGGTGACTTCGCTGACATCGACCTCCCGCATCGGTTATCTCTCCTCGAATTTCTGCGTCGGCGATACCGTGAATCCCATCATCGGCTATCCCTCGTATCCCGGCATTTGCTATTCCTTGATGCCCAGCATCTGGCGGGTCGAGGCGGCAACCTCGGCCGGAGTCTTCGGATCGCGGGCGACACCGCTATCCACAGCAGCGCCGGCAACGGCAGCGGCCACGGCCGGAGCTACGCGCAAATCGAAAGCCTCGGGGATGATGTTTTCGGTTGACGGTTCATCGCCGACCAGCCCGGCCAGGGCCTGGGCGGCGGCGATTTTCATCTCATGGTTGATGACACGGGCGCGAACGTCCAGAGCGCCGCGGAAGATGCCGGGGAAGCCCAGCACGTTGTTCACCTGGTTGGGGAAATCGCTGCGGCCGGTGGCGACCACGGCGGCTCCGGCGGCCAGGGCGTCTTCCGGCAAAATCTCCGGGTCGGGATTGGCCATGGCCATAACGATGGCGTCCTCTTCCATCGAGGCCACCATGGCTTTCGAGACCGCGTCTTTCACCGAAACGCCTACGAACAAATTGGATCCCTCCATGGCCGCCGCCAGGTCACCCTCGCGGCATTCGGAATTGGTCCAGCCGGCGACCTCCTGCTTGACCGGCGTCAGGTCATCCCGGTGATCGCCGATGATGCCCTTGGTGTCACAGAGGATGATCTCCCTGACCCCGGCGGACTGAAACATGCGGGCGATGGAGATACCGGCGGCGCCAGCGCCGTTCATAACGATCTTGAGGTCCCTGAGCGCCCGGCCGGTCACCTTGCAGGCGCTGATAGCTGCCGCCAGCACGACGACCGCGGTGCCGTGCTGATCGTCGTGGAAGACGGGGATGTCGCATTCCTCGATCAGGCGCCGCTCCACCTCGAAACAGGTGGGCGCGGAGATATCCTCCAGGTTGATACCGCCGAAGCTGGGCTCCAGAAGTTTCACTGTCCGCACGATGTCGTCGGCTTCCTGGCTGTCGAGACAGATGGGGAAGGCGTCCACGGCGCCGAACGCCTTGAACAGCACCGATTTGCCCTCCATCACCGGCAGGGCGGCGCGGGCGCCGATATTGCCCAGGCCCAGAACCGCCGAGCCGTCACTGACGACCGCCACCGTGTTCCAGCGGCCCGTGTAGAGATCCACCAGCCCTGGATCGGCGGCGATGCGGCGGCAGGGTTCGGCCACGCCCGGCGTGTAGGCGATGGAAAGCGCGTGCTTGTCGGCTACCGGAACCTTGCTTTCGATGGACAGCTTCCCCCGCCAC
>JAENWV010000145.1 GCA_016650015.1 Thermoleophilia bacterium
ATCGGCATCATCGACCTGCCCGGGACCTACGCCCTGGGCGCCGTCTCCGAGGACCAGTGGGTGGCGCGCCAGGCGGTTCTCGACGGCAACCCCGACGCCGTGGTCATGGTGGTCGATGCCACCAACCTGGCCCGCAATCTTTACATGGTGGTGCAGTTTCTGGAGCTGGGCTATCCGCTGGTCATCGCGCTGAACGTTCTGGATGTCATGCGTCGTCAGGGCCGCGACGTCGATATCGACAGGCTGTCGATTTTGTTGGGTGTCCCGGTGGTGCCGACGGTGGCCAACCGGGGAGAGGGGCTCGACGAGTTGATCCAGAAGGCTGTCGAGGTGGCGCGATCCGGCGTCAGGCCATCGCCGCTGGGAATCTCCTACGGCCTCGACGTGGAAAAAAATATCAGGAGGCTGACAGACGCCATCGCCGACGCCGGTCTGGAGGATCCCTACGGGCTGCCCCACCGCGCCCTGGCATTGCTCCTGCTGGAAAAAGATCCCGAGTTCATCGAGCTCACCTCGGCGATGCCCGGCTGGGAACCGGTCCTGGAACTGGCTGTCGGGCTGCGGCAAAAGATAGCGGCGGAACACGGCCAGTCGGCGGCGACCCGCATTGCCGGTGAACGCCACGGGCTCGCGGGCATCATCACCGATGAGGTCGAAACCCGCAAAGAAGACCAGAAGCCAGGCTGGGGGGAGCGGCTCTGGCGTTACACGACCAGCCCGACCACCGGCATACCCATCCTGCTGCTGGTACTGGCCGCGAATTTCCTCATCCTGTACTTTCTGGGCAACGCTCTGGCCGAACTGATCAGTACGGGTTATGCGAATTACCTGGCAGATCCTGTCCGGACTGCTCTGGTAGACGCTTACGGTGAGAACCTGGTCACCCTGTCGATTATCTGGGCGATGGACGGCTTTAAGGCGGCGCTGACTGTCGGCATCCCGTTTGTGCTGGTTTTCTATATGCTGCTGGCGGTGCTGGAGGATACGGGGTATCTGAACTCAGTGGCGTTTCTAACCGACTCGGTCATGCACCGCTTCGGCCTGCACGGTCGGGCGATGATCCCCATCGTTGCCGGCGCCGGCTGCAACGTGCCAGCCATCATGGGCACCCGCGTGCTGACTACCATGCGGGAAAGGGTTATCGCCGGGACGCTGATCGTGCTGGTTCCCTGCAGCGCCCGCAACGCGGTGATCTTCGGCGCGGTCGCCTTCTACTCCGGCTGGCAGAGCACCCTGGCCCTTTACGCCATCATTCTTGTGCTCTGGGTGGTCCTGGGGCTGGCGCTGAACAAAATGCTGCCGGGTCAGACCATGGGGCTGGTCATGGAGATGTTCGCCTTCCGCCGGCCGCACACGACGACGATCCTCAAGAAGACCTGGTTTCGGTTCCGGGATTTCGTCTTCATGGTTATCCCCCTGCTGCTGGTCGGCAGCGTGGCGCTGGGAGCGCTCTTCCAGACCGGCATCCTGCTGGACGCCGCCAACTGGTTCTCGCCGGTGCTCCAGGGCTGGATGGGCCTGCCGCCGATCGCCGGGGTGGCGCTGGTGGTCGCGGTTCTCAGGAAGGAGCTGGCCCTGCAGCTGCTGATTGCCATGGCGCTGGTCCAGGGGGTCGATCCGGATGTCAGGAACAACCTCAATGCCTTCATGACCAACGAGCAGTTGTTCGTCTTCGCGCTGGTGACGGCGATCTATATTCCCTGCGTGGCCACCATCGCGGCCCTGGCGCGGGAGCTCGGCTGGAAGCGCGCCCTAATGATCATGGGCTTCACCATCGTCCTGGCGATATTTGTCGGCGGCCTGGTCAACCAGCTGCTGCTGGCTTTTTAGATCGCTGACGCCTGAACAACGCGGCGTCCGTTTCCTGCTCTGACCTCGACTGCCCTGGTAACGCGGTCCCTATTCCGGTTACGGCTCCAGCCGTTCGAGGACCTTGTTGGCAACCTTTTTGGCCTGCTCGAGGGCGGGCTTGTCATCCAGGGGGTCGGTACCCGGCGGATTGCCGCCGCCAGAAGTGTAGATGCAGGTGTCACCGGACCTGGAATGCACCAGCAGCGTGGCTTTATTCCAGGAGGCGTGCATGCCGATCCCCTCAACGGGCTCAGCACTGGGGCTCGCGGCATAGTCCGCATAATCCATCATACTGCAGGGCTTGATGACGATAACGTTCGCTATGCGGGCCCCTGCCGCCGTGGTCATGTAGGAACAGGACTTCGTGCCCTCCGCCTCGCCGCTCGTGGATTCTCCCACAGGTTCACCCAGGATGGCTTCCGCATCCGCCTTGGTAAACAGGGTGCAGGGGTCAGGAACGTCGGAAGTGCTGACCTTGGTGTACGTGGTCGTGCCGGAGTCGTCGCAGGCGGAAATGGCGGCGGCCAGGATAACGACAAAAAATATTGATATCAACAGACGAATCTTCATAGGGTGAGCCTTGCCACTTTGTCGGTGTGCTTGCACGGGACGCCGACAATATATCCCTGGCGGCGTGGCAATTCAAGCATTTGACCCGGTTTCCCGATAGTGATTGCCACAAGAGGCTGACTCACCACCCGTGGGGAGGAGGTGAATAAAATGGCAATCGATGCCAGGGCCAAGACCCAACCTGTCAGGGCGAAGCTGATCACCGATGAGTACGAGATCGAGGGCAACGTACACATCAAACCGGGCGTCTACCGCGGCCGGGTCTCCGATATCCTCAATGCTCCGGAAGTAGAGTTCATCCCGGTAACCCAGGCTACCTGTACCAGCCGCAGCTCGGCGGAATCCACACCGGTGGAAACCGACTGCACTATCGTGCAGGTCAGGATCATCAGGATGGTTTTCCCGTACGAGGACTCATAAAGTCACGCTCCTCGCACCGCAGTTTGCCGTTCGAGGAATTATAAAGTCACGCTCCTCACACCGCAGCTTCCCGTTCGAGGAATCATAAAAAGCCGCAATCCGGTCGTTTTCGGGCGCTTTGAGGCTGTTTGTTTATACATTTGGCCGTTTTTCCGGTGCTTTCCGGTGGCGTTTTTATCCATTATGTACATTAACTGGCATGAATTATTGTACAATTGGATAAAATAATCACTGCCGGAAACACATATTATTAATGCAGGTATCAAAGGAGCCGGTCCCGTTTTTTATCCAACAGGGTCAAATGCAGGCTCCACATCTGCAGCTGAAAGGAAAAACGGTGGGACTGGTTGTAGCGGAAATTCTCAAGTTGCCGATTCTGGCCGATGCCAAGGTGCTGGCGGGTGAGAAGGGCCTGGACCGCGAGGTCTCCCAGGTCACCGTGGGCGAGGTCCCGGATATCGGCGACTGGCTCACCGGTAACGAGCTGGTGCTCTCGACCTTTTTTGCCGTTGAGACCACGCCCGAAGCCCAGGTCGAATTCACCCGCAAGATAATCAAGGCGGGCGCCGCCGGCCTGCTGGTCAAGCCCGGCCGCTTTATCGAGGAAGTCAGCCCCGAGATCATCGAGCTGGGCCGCCTACATGACTTCCCCATCGTCGAGGTACCCCCCGAGGTGCGCTGGACCCACATCACCGCCGAGATATCCGAGCTGATCGTCGGCGAACACGTGGCGCTCCTCAGACGCTCCCAGGAAATCCATCAGCGGCTGCTCGAACTGGTCATCGACGGCGGCAGCTGGCAGGCCATCGCCGATGCCACCTCCGGGCTGATCGGCCGCCCGGTGGTGCTGGAGGATTCCTTTTTCGAGCTGCTCTCCCGGTCGGTTCCGGGCGAAGGCGAAAATGACGCGCCGGGACAGGGCGGTGATACCAGTGAAAAGATGGATATCAAAAGCCGGCAGGAGGAATACCGGCAGCTGATTGAAGCCTTCGAGGAGCAGCGCCGGACCAGTGGCGATGAAAGCGGCGGCAAGTACTCGAAAACAGATGGAGGCTATCGTGGAGCATCCGCGAAAACCGGTGAACGCTACCGCCGCGTTTCTCTGAAGAAGAAAGTCAAATTTCCAGCCAGGGTGACCGTACCGATCATCGTCAGCCGCGACGTCCTGGGTTATGTGTCGAGTTTTGAGCTGGATTCAGAATTGAACGAGCTGGATCTGGTAGCGCTGGAGAGCGCCGCCACCGTCGCCGCCGTGGAGATGGGCCGCGAGCTGACCCGCCTGGAGGCCGAGACGCGCCTGCGTGGCGACTTCGTCGACGACCTGCTGGGGGACGAGTTCGACGGCGGTCCCACCATGCTGCAGCGGGCGAGCTTCCTGGGCGGAGACTTGAGCCGCGGTTGCCTCTGCCTGATCGCCGACATTGATTCCTTCGGGGAATATGTGCGG
>JAENWV010000121.1 GCA_016650015.1 Thermoleophilia bacterium
CCGGCCGGCTTCGGCTGTGGCCTCAAGAAGTTCGCGTGACAGTGGCCGGCCCGCCAGGAAATACTTGCCGCCCTCCCTTCCCGGGATGGCAAAGCTCAGGGCCACACGCGTGGCCAACGGCGCCAGCGCCCGGTTGGCCAGCCCCATGTGTGAATCCAGTTCGGCTATCAGCCGGGGGGTCCCGAGCAGCCAGGCAGTAAACACCGGCGCCCAGCTGACATATCCGCCGCCGCCCACGACCACGTCAGGCCGGCGCCGCCTCAGAATCCTGAAACAGTCCATGCCGCCCTTGACCAGCGACCAGAGGAAGAGGAAGAACTGTGGTGATAGCCGCCGCTCCAGCCCTCGAAGGTTGGCGAGGTCGAGCTCGTAGCCGGCCTGCGGCACGAGTTCCGTTTCCAGCCCCCTGCCGGTGCCAATAAACGAGACCCGGGCGCCCCTAGCCGTGAGCGCGTCGGCGAGAGCCAGCGCCGGCACCAGGTGACCGGCCGTTCCGCCGGCCGCGATTACCACCTTCAGTGGCGCTGATTTTTCTCTGTGGAGCTGCGGCAATTTTACTCCGAGGGTTGACGGCAATGTTCAATAATATTCCGATGCTGGAAAGGATGATTATCAGGCTGGATCCGCCGTAGCTGATCAGCGGCAGCGGCACACCGGTCAGCGGCATCAGACCGGTGACGGCGCAAAGATTGATCGCCGCCTGCCCGACTACCATGGAGGTGATGCCCGCGGCGACGTATTTGCCGAAAGTATTGCGGCACTTGATGGCGATGCGGAAGCCCATGTAGCCGAAGGCGCTGAAACCACCGATCACCATCAGCGCGCCGAGCAGGCCCATCTCCTCGCCGATGATCGAAAAGATCATGTCCGTATGTGGCTCCGGCAGGTAGTAGAACTTCTGCACGCTGTTGCCCAGCCCTACTCCGGACAAGCCTCCCGAGCCGATCGCATACCAGGACTGGATAATCTGGTGGCCGGTGCCGTTGGCGTCCTGCCACGGGTCGATAAAAGCCGTCAGCCGGTCCATCTGGTGGGGTTTTACCATCACCGATAACAACCCCAGAACGGTTGCCCCTAATATCGGCGTAGCCATGACCTTTAATCTGACGCCACCGACCAGGAGCATGCCCAGCACCGTCACTGCGATGGCGATGGCCGTCCCCAGGTCCGGCTCGATGAGTACCAGAAAACAGACCGCGGCCGGAAGCACCAGGATTCGCAGGGACATTTCCCGCGCCGAGGTCAGCAGGCGCGGCCGGCTGCTCATGGCCGCGGCCAGGGACAGCACGACGGCAAGCTTGGCGATCTCCGATGGCTGGGGATTCACAACGCTCAGCGCAAGCCAGCGCCGGGCCCCGTTGTTCTCCACGCCAAGCCCGGGGATCAGAACCAGCAACAACAGCGCCAGGGAAGCCGTCATGAAAAGAGGCGCTGCTTTACGAAAACGGTAAAAATCGAGACGCGACAACGAGAACATGCAGATGATGCCGATAGCGCCGAAAGCCAGCTGCCGCAGCAGCCAGTAATAACTGTCTTCCTGGTCGAAGTAGGCGCTGGCCAGCCCGGCGCTGAAAACCATGACGGTTCCGAGGGCAAGCATCATCATGGTCACGGTGGCCAGAAAAACGTATTCGTAGGCTCCGTTCGCGGTTTGCGTCCGGGAGCGCTTCCGTATCTTCTGTTTATGGAGCTTCAGCTTCAAACCTTCCCCCGGGGATTCAAGATCTCAGGCTCCCCGCTCTTTGAGATCTTCGACAAGCTTCATGAAATGATCGCCGCGCTGTTCATAATTGTCATATTGGTCAAAACTGGCACAGGCCGGCGACAGCAGAACGGTATCGCCTGGCTGGGCATGCTCGCTGGCGATCAGGACAGCCTGTTCCAGGTCGTCCGTCACCACCACATCGCCTCCGACCAAGTCAAAGCTGGCGGCAATGTCATTGGCCGCCTCGCCGATCAGGATGACCTCGCTGACCCCAGGCGCCGAGGCCGCCATTGCCAGTTCATCAAAATCGCAGCCTTTTGCACGGCCGCCGAGAATCAGATGGACACCACGCCGGTAGGCGGTGAGCGCTTTCAGCGCCGCGTCCACATTGGTGGCCTTGGAGTCGTTGACATAAGTGACGCCGTTCACCACCCCGATTTCCTGCAGCCGGTGCGGAACGCCTGGAAAACTGGTGATGCCGGCAGCCACCTCCCCGACGTTGAGCCCCAGGCTCAGACAGGCAGCCGCGGCCGCCAGACAGTTATCCAGGTTGTGGTCCCCCTTGAGCGCTGACTCGGACCAGTCGAGGACAGCCTGTGAGCCGACGCCGATTGAGACTTCGCCGCCTCCAGCACCATTCCTGCCGGAAGCCGTTGCCAGACCGGGCTTCTCCTCTTTTTCCGACCCGGAAACGGAGCCTTCCGCCCAGGATCGCGGCAGACGCGAACGCAGCCCCGCGCCCGCCACATACAGCCCATGCAGGTTGGCGCGGAGCACGCCCTGGCGGACGAATACCAGCGGTTCTCCCGATTCACCCGCGTCAGGCTTGGCGTCGCCGGCGCTACGGCTGAACCAGACCCGCGACGCCTGCCCCGGCACCGGCCGGCGGCAGTTGGGGTCATCCAGGTTGATTACGGAAACGTTATCGGAATGCTGGTTCTCGAAAATCCTCATCTTGGCGGATAAATAGCTTTCGATGTCCGGGTGCCGGTCCAGATGATCCTCGGCCAGGTTCAGCAGGATGGCCAGGTCCGGCCGAAAGTCGATGCTGTCCTCCAGCTGAAAACTGGATAGCTCCACCACCAGCAGCGTGTCCTCGTCCACTTCCCCGATCAGCGATGACAGGGCGACGCCTACGTTGCCCGCTACCCGGCAGGAGCGGCCGGCGGAGGATAAAATATGCCCCAACAGCTCCGTGGTCGTGGTCTTGCCATTGGTGCCGGTGACCCCGACGATGAGATTGGGCAGAAAACGCCAGGCGAATTCGACCTCGCCCCAGACGGGGATGCCCAGCATATGCGCCTCCAGAAGCAGCGAATTCTCCTGGGGCACTCCAGGGCTCTTGACCACCAGGCCAGCGCCGTCGAGCAGGGCGTTGTCCTCGCGGCCCAGCTCCACCCTGACCCCGGCCTCCAGCAGCGCCGCGACCTGGGCGGCCTCTTTCGGTTCGAACTCGCGGTCGGCGATCACCACCTCGACCCGCGGCAACATCTTTCGTGCAACCAGGGCCGCCGCGATGCCGGAACGGGCCATGCCGACGACCAGCAGACGACCGATACCGTCCAGTTCGGCTGCCAGGGTCATGGGCTCGGCCTCCTCATCGTCCAGGCAGGGAAAGATAGAATATGGTGAAGCCGGTGGAGGCGAAAATGGCGCCGACGATCCAGAAGCGCATGATAATCTTGGTCTCCGACCAGGCCATCAGCTCGAAATGATGATGAATGGGAGTCATGCGGAAGACCCGTACCCGTTTGTGGGTTGCCTTGAAGGTCAGCACCTGGATGATCACCGAGGCCGCCTCGGCCACGAAGATCGCCCCGATAATAATCAGCAGCAGTTCCGTCTGCGTCAGGAAAGCCAGGGCGGCGATCGCCCCGCCCAAGGCCAGCGAGCCGGTATCCCCCATGAAAATCTCAGCCGGGAAAGAATTGAACCAGAGGAAGCCGACACAGGCGCCGCCGATGCAGGCGGCTATGATGCCCAGATCCGTCTGATCGGTAAGAAAAGCGATGGTCATATAAGTCAACATGGTCACCGCCACCGAACCGGCGGCCAGGCCGTCCAGGCCGTCGGTCAGGTTGACCGCGTTGGAGAATCCCGCCAGCCAGAGAAAAATTATCAGGTAGTAAAAAAGGCCTACGTCGACGACCTGGTCGCTCATCGGTATCCTGATGCTCTCGGTAAGCTCGCCATAGCGTGTGGCGATAAGCCCGACGAATATGGCCAGCAGAAGCTGTAACAGCAACTTGCCCCGCGCCCGCAGGCCCAGCGACCGCTTCATCCTGATCTTGGCATAATCGTCGGCGAAGCCGATGGCGCCGCAGCCCAGCGTGGTGATGATCACGATCAGGCTCTTCACGCTCCACTCCCAGAGAATGATAAAGGGAGCCAGCATGCCAATGATGATCAGCAGACCTCCGAAGGTGGGGATGCCTGATTTGGTCTTCAGATGCTGCTCGGGACCTTCCTCCCTGACCTGCTGGCCGAATTCGTTGGCCTTGACGAACTTGATGAACTTTGGGCCAAGGAAAAGGGTGATCAGCATCGATGCCAGGCCGGCAGCTAGAAGTTGAAACATGGCCGGTTAGCGCTCCGCCGCCAGCGAAGCGCTCAATTCTTCCAGCTTCATGACGCGGGAAGCCTTGATCAGCACCACGTCTCCCGGTTGAACCAGCCCGGGAACTTCGGCCAGTGCAGCATCGCGATCGGCGAAGTGGTAATAGCAGCCAGCGCAACCTCCGTCCTCCAGGGCGCCTTCCAGATAGCCGGCCGCCTTGTCGCCGACGGCGATCAGGCAGTCGATACCCAGCTCGGCAATGCGCCGGCCCACCTCACGGTGGTACCCGAGCGAGGCTTCCCCCAGCTCGCGCATATCACCGAGGATGGCCACGGTGCGGCGGCCGGTGCCGACACTGGCAAGGTAATCCAGGGAAGAGCGCATGGAGAGGGGGTTGGCATTGTAGCAGTCATTCAGCAGAGTTATTCCACTGGCCAGGTTCAAGAGCTCACCGCGCATGCTGGAAAGATGGATCTCCGCCACGGCCGCCGGTATCTCCTTCAGTGGCAGCCCGAGTAGATGATACGCGCCGATAGCGGCCATCGCGTTCAGCAGATGATGGTGGGGGGCGAAATTGAACCAGAGTTCGATCTCGCGTCCACAGCAGGAGATGACCGCATGCAGCCGGCCATCCTCCAGGTGTTCGTGGAACACGGGGTGGATGTCGGCCAGCCGGTCGAAACCGAAGGTGATCTTCCGCAGATCCAGGCCGGTCAGATAGGGTTCAAGAAGTCTCTCTCCATAAGGCGTTACCAGACCGCCTCCCGGCGGCAGGCCCCGGGCGATCTCGGCCTTGCCCCTGGCTATGTTCTCCAGGCTGCCGGCGTATTCGAGATGAGCCGGCCCGATGTTGGTGATAACGGCGATGTCAGGAGCGGCTATGCGACAGAGTTCGCTGATCTCGCCAGGCGCCTGCATGCCCATCTCTACCACGATGACTTCGGTATCCTC
>JAENWV010000206.1 GCA_016650015.1 Thermoleophilia bacterium
CCTGGTTTAATGTCAACAAAGAGACAGACTGGCGGGTTGAGAGTTCAACGGCAAGTCTGGATGCGTTCAGGGCAGCGGTCGCTGGTTCTGCCACGCCCGCGCCGAATCTGAACCTCGGTTCGGCAACCCCCTTCTGGTCAAACTATGCCGACTACATGGCCAGACAGCTGTCCGTGAGTTTCACGCTCAGTAACGCCGCCGGTATCGATGCGGTAAGCGTAAAGATAGTCAGCGTTACAAACACGAATGGCGTAATACTGTCATCCACCCTTCCAATGAGTGTTGGCGACATCGCGGTCACCGGCTCGACGCAGATCAAGCTTGTATACACAGTGCCCCCGGGAGTTTCGTCATTCAGGAGCGCCCCCCGTATCACCGCCCGGGATACCTACGGCAACAACTACAGTTATCCGTCCTCGAGCGCATAGGCATAAAAAGGGACAAGCATACCATTGTGCTCATCCCACAGGTTCAGTTCCCGCCCCAAAGGGGTAGATTCCCAACAGCAGCGGGTATCTCTGTTTTTTTGTTCATCTTTTCCAACCCCACTGCCGATTGATTATGCGCCCTTGAGCCAATCACGGCGGGGCGATTGTTTGGGAGGCGATCAAGATGACCAACCTGCTCGAGCGGAGCATTCTGCTGACCCTCGGCGCGGCAATGCTCACCAAGGAGATGGCCGAGTCGCTGGCGGAAAATCTCGCGCAGAAGGGTGATGAAACCACTGCCCTGGGCCGCGAGGCCGTCGACGAAGTGGTCGGCAAGGCGAAAGAGGAAGCGCGTTCGCTGCGTGGCCGCTTTGACAATACCCTCCAGCGCAACTTTCGTGAAATGGGTCTTGCCCCGAGCGCCGAGATCGAGGAGCTGAAGCTCAAGGTGGCACAGCTCGAGCATCGGATATCCCTGCTTGAAGCCGGCAATAGCGCCGCTGGCTCTTCTGAAAAGACAACCGGCGAGACCTGGTCGCCGGAGGGCGTGATCGGTGAAGCCGCCGTAAAAGCGCCGGAGCAGGAAAAACCGTCGCCAGAAGCGAAGTCTGACCGGCAGGCAAACCAGCAGTCAACCAAAGGGTAGGCAGTCATGCGACTCGCCAGCAGTGTCCGCAACGCCGACCGCGTCCGTGACATCACCGAAATCGCCGTCAAACACGGCTTCGGCTACTGGGTCGAACGCCATCAGCTTCGCAATCTCCTGCCCAAGGGTTGGCGTGGCGGGCCGAAGCCGGTCGGCACGCGCGGCGAGCACATGCGCAAGATGTTCGAGGAACTGGGGCCGACTTTCGTCAAGTTCGGCCAGCTGCTAAGCACCCGACCCGACGCCCTCCCCGGAGACATCATCGTCGAACTGCGCAAGCTGCAGGATGCCGTGCCTCCTTTCTCCTTCGAGGTAGTTGAAACGACTATAGAGAAGGAACTTGGTCTGACCATCGAGCGGTTATTCCTCGAATTCGATGAGGTGCCCATTGCAGCCGCTTCCATCGGGCAGGTGCACCGGGCGGTGCTGCCCAATGGTGACCAGGTGATCGTCAAGGTGCAGCGGCCCGAGGCCGAGGCCAGGATCCGCTCCGATACCGACCTGCTTTTCCAGCTCGCTCAGCTGCTGCGTGACCACAGCCCCAAGGACTTCTTCATCGATCCCGTCGGACTCGTCGACCAGTTCTCACGCGGCATCCGTAATGAGCTCGACTACCGGGTTGAGGCCAGGAACGCCGAGCGGTTCCGCGAGAATTTCCGCGATGACCACACCGTTCACATCCCCAGGGTCTACTGGCAGTACTCGACCTCGCGGGTGCTGACCCTGGAGTGGGTGGATGGGGTGCAGCTGGCGGACATCGATGCCGCCGCCATGGACATGGGTGAGCGCCAGGCGCTGGCGACCACCATCGCCCAGTGCTGGCTCAAGCAGATCTACATCGACGGTTTTTTCCATGGCGACCCGCACCCGGCCAATATCATGGTGCTGAAGGGCGGCGCCATCGGTCTGGTGGATTTCGGCATCGCCGGGCGGCTCAGCGATAATGACCGCCAGAATATCATCAACCTTTTCCTCGATATCATGAATGAGCGGATCGAAAACATCCCCCGGCGGCTTTCAGCTCTGGGAGTAGAGTTCTCCCGGGACAAGGAAGCGGAGTTCGTCAGCGAGGCGCGCGACCTGTTCACCAAGTATTTCGGGACCAACCTGGACGAGCTGGAGCCGGTGGCGGTTTTCCGCGACGTTTTCGGGGCCATTTACCGGCTGGGTCTGAAACTGCCGACCCAGTACCTGCTTCTGGAGCGTTCAGCGGGAACGCTGGAGGGTATCGGCCGGCAGCTTTATCCGGGCTTCAATGTCTTCGAGTTCGCCCGCCCTTACACGCGGGAGTTTCTAAAACGGCGCTATTCGCCGAAGAGCATCGCGGCGCGCGGTGGCCGCGAGATTCAGAATTACATCAGCCTGCTGCGGGAAGTTCCGGCGCAGCTGCACGACTCGCTGGACCAGGTCACCAGCGGCGACTTGAAGATCAACTTCGTGCATCGCAATCTCGAGGAGCCTATGCGGCGGTTCACCATACTGACCAACAGGCTGGTAGTCGCCATCGTTCTGGCTTCATTGATCCTCGGCTCGTCGATTATCGGTCTGTTTGCCCAGGAGGGGCCGCGGCTGCTGGGGATTTCCGTTTTCGCCCTTTTTGGCTTCCTGGCCTCGGGCTTCTTTGGACTCTGGCTGGTGGTCGGCATC
>JAENWV010000160.1 GCA_016650015.1 Thermoleophilia bacterium
GTCAACGTAGCGTCGGGCGGCGTCCACGGCCTGGTCGATGGTTATCGGCAAAGCGGCCTCGCTGACCGGAGCACTCATCATGCCACCCATGCCACCCGTCATGCCGCCCATGCCGCCGCTCATCATGTCTCCCATCATGCCCATCATGCCACAGCCGCCGTCTTCACCCATCATGCCTTCCATGCCACCGCTCATCTTGCCGCACTTGCCGTCTTTCATCCTGCCGCATTTATGGCCATCGTCATCAACGGGCCAGACAAACGCGTAGCCGACAATAAACGCCACCAAGGCGATTATGCCGGCTCCGAGCCCCCACAAAAGCAGAGGTTTGTTCTTCATACCAGCCTCTTCGGGTTATCCGGTCAGATCTTTTCTCTTCTCCTCGAATTCCGCCTTGTCGATCTCGCCACGGGCGTATCGCTGGCTCAGAATATCAACAGCCGAGTCGGTGTGACCAGCCGCATGCCCTCCGCCGAATGTCTGCCCACCGGCAACCTGCCTGGTCAGCCAGACCACCAGCAGAACCACACCGACGATGATCGCTGCCCAGAACACCATCATCAGGATACCGCCAAAGACACTCATGCCGCCGTCAAAACCATGATCCCATCCATTATTCATCATTTCATCAACCTCCAAAGTTCGTTAATCATTAAATCAGATCACGCTTGCGCGACTCATATTCATTACGGTCGATCTCGCCGCGGGCGTACCGCTTCCTGAGAATCTCCAGCGGCGTCTCTGTGTTGACCGTTGTCCTGGCCACGGCATGGCATCCGCCGGCCGCTTGGCCCTGGGTCAGCAGCCAGCCAACCAGCCCGATCACCAATATTATCAATATTATTCCCATTTGCACTTCTCCTTGTTTCCATTTGGCGCGCCAGTCAAACCTGTCGACGATCCGCGCCTGTTTCAGTAATTACTACGTGCGGCACACCCGTCGGGGCAGATGTGCCGCATTATGTAAGCACACCCACTGTGCTTATATAAATAAGTCTGCCCCAATTACATGAAAATTATCTGAAGAGAGTGTTAAGGAACGATTAAGCGTTGAGGGATAACAAATTCGGCTTACGCCAGGGTTCTGACTTTGAAGGAGAGTTTTCTGAAGGAGACCTGCCAGAGGCCGCCAGTGGGACGCTATTTTCTTGCTCGCGCCCTGGCGGTCTTGTTCAGCAGCTTTTTTCTGAGCCTGAGGCTCTCGGGAGTGACTTCCAGCAGTTCATCGTCCTCGAGGAAATCGAGGCTCTGTTCCAGGCTGAGCACCGTCGGCGACGTCAGCATGATGGCGTCATCGGCTCCGGATGACCGCATGTTCGTCAGCTTCTTTTCCTTGGTCACATTTATCTCGAGATCTCCCTCGCGGGAGTTCAGGCCGACTATCATCCCCGCATAGACCTGGGTCTGGGGAAAGATGAAGTTGACGCCACGTTGCTGGGCGTTGTTGATGCCGAAAGCCACAGCCTTCCCCGTTTCGCTGGCGACCAGCGCCCCGTTTCTCATCCTGGGAATCGGCGCGCCCACCGGCTGGTAGCGGGTAAAGACCGAATTCATGATCGCCGTGCCCCGGGAAAGGGTCAGCAGCTGGCTTCTGAGTCCAAGCAACCCCCGGGTGGAGATTTCAAAGAGCAGACGGCTGGTGCCGTCGGAGTTCTCTTCCTGACCGAGCAGAAAACCTTTTCTGCGGCCAACCTCGCCGGCCACGGCGCCAACATGCTCGGTGGCTACGTCCACGGTCAGCTCCTCAACAGGCTCGTTGACTACCCCATTGATCTCTTTCGTTATCACCTGGGGTTTGCCGACCTCCAGCTCGTAACCTTCCCGCCTCAGATTTTCGATGAATACCGATAAATGCAGCTCGCCCCGGCCGGACAGAACATAGTCACCGGCTTCGCCTATTTCCATTTTCAGCGAAACGTTGGTCTCCAGTTCCTTTTCGATTCTCTCCAGGATCTGACGGCTGGTCACGTACTGGCCGTCATTGCCGGCGAACGGCGACGTGTTGGCTGACACCGACATCTTCAGGGTCGGTTCTTCGATTTCGATGGTCGGCAGGACCTCCGGGTTCTCGCTGTCGGCGATAGTCTCGCCGATGCCGGCATTCCTGATTCCGGTCAGGGAAACGATGTCGCCGGCCTGGGCCTCGAGGACCTCTATCCTTTTCAAGCCCTGGGAGACATAAACCTTGTCGATCCTGGCCTGTTCTTCAGTGCCATCTTTTTTCATCAGGGTAATCGTGGTTCCCGGCTTGATCGAACCCCGCTTGATCCTGCCGATGGCATGCTTGCCCTGGAAGGCGTCGGGGTCCAGCTGGGTCACCAGCATCTGAAACGGCTCATCCTTCTGGACGTCGGGAGCCGGCACATAGTCGAGAATGGCTTCAAAAACCGGCGTCAGATCGGCGTATTCCTCCGAGTCGCCCGGTATTTCATCCCAGGCCTTGCCGCTGCGCCCCACGGCGTAATAAATCGGGAAGTCGAGCTGGCCGGAATCAGTTGCCAGATCCAGAAACAGATCGTGGGTCTTTTCGATTACCTCCTCGATCCTGGCGTAAGGTTTGTCAATCTTGTTGATGACGACTATCGGTTTCAAACCGAGTTCGAGCGCTTTCTTGAGGACGAACTTGGTCTGCGGCATCGGACCTTCCTGGGCGTCGATCACCAGGATGGCTCCATCCGCCATGTTCAGGGTTCTCTCGACCTCACCGCCGAAATCAGCGTGACCTGGCGTATCGATGATGTTGATCTTGGTGTCGCCGTACTTCACGGCGGTATTTTTCGCGAGGATTGTGATGCCCCGCTCCCGCTCCTGGTCGTTGGAGTCCAGGATCAGGGTCTGGGTAAAGGCCGCTTCGTTTTCCCGGAAAGTCTTGGATTGCTTGAGCAGGCCGTCCACCAGCGTCGTCTTACCATGGTCGACATGGGCGATTATCGCTACATTTCTCAATTTCATCTGTTGTCCGCCTGCTTTCTTTACACAAAAAAAGGCTCTCGCCGGAGCCCTGTTTAAGTTTTCGTGACCGTATTCGTTGTTTATATTGTAACAGCCCACCCGCGGTATGACGAATCGGGCACTGGGACAGCGTTAATAGAATAGTCCGGACTCTGACGTAATTTCGAAACGAGGAAAGTGAAATAGTACATTTTTGGCCGCAAAATCAGTAACGGACGCTCACAAAAAAGCCGGAGAAATCATTTCTCCGGCTTTTTCATTTTGTTAAATGGTGGGCGATACCGGGCTCGAACCAGTGACCCCCAGCTTGTCGAGCTGGTGCTCTCCCAACTGAGCTAATCGCCCAAAACTGCCGACTATTTACCGCTGTTTCCGTTAAGCATCTGGCTGGTAGCGATACCATTGTAGCTATAGACAGGTATCAAGGCAAGAAGCCATGCGTCATCGTTTAAAGCCTGCGTGTGCCGGGTAACTTAAGGAACATCATCCCTGGTAAGGAGGAATGTTTGATGAAAGAAGTCCATGTTAATCTGCACAACATTCGCAACTGCATCTGCGGGAAATGTCCCAGCTTCCCGGGCAAGTGGAAAGAAATGGCCCATGCCGACATGCCCGGCCTGTTTTGCGGCCATGGCAGGTCCAAGCTGGAAATCGATCAAATAGGCTGTGTCTGCGGAGAATGCGAAGTACAAAAGGAACACGAGCTCACTGGTGGATATTACTGTGTCAGCGGCAAGGCAGTCTAATGAACTGTTACGAAAAACCTGACATCAAAGACGGTCGGCCAAGCTGAAATAACCGGTGTTTGTTAACGCAACAACGCTAAAATTCAGGGATGCAGAGCCCAGGCAACATACCATGACTGTAAC
>JAENWV010000222.1 GCA_016650015.1 Thermoleophilia bacterium
AGTTCCTGCAGCACCTGCCAGCCGTCCACTTTGGGCAATAGAATGTCCAGGGTGATGACATAAGGGTTAAGTTCCTTCGCCAGCCTGAGCGCCTGCTCGCCGTCGAAGGCGCGGGCTACGCGGTAACTGGCTTCGCCCAGCTCACTTTGCATCCAGATCCGGCCGCCGTGCATCTCGACCAGCTTTTTGGTCAGTGCCAGTTCCAGGCCACCGATGAACAGGAATTTGGTCTGCTGATCGCTTATCAGGGCATCCCGGGTTTCGAGGTACATGTAAATACCGATGGTCGCCATCGGTTTGCCGTCGACCGTCAGTGGGGCCACGGCCTCGATTACCTTGCGGCCGTCCTTTTCACTTTCGGCGTGGGTCGCCTCGTTGGTCTCCAGCGGTGCATGGTGCATAGTCCTCGAGGTCTGCAACCTCGCCGATCTGGCTGCGGTCGGTGCTGGCGATTCGGATGATCTCGCCATCCTGAGGCGCGTAGACGGATATTTTGTGAATATCCGGGTTGAGTTCGTCAAGCTTTTCGATCTCGCTCTGAAAGTGCTGGTAGCTGATCTCCTCTGTGGAGTTGGTGCCGGCGCTGAAGAACTGGGCTACGAGGGAGGCGCGCTCTTCGAAGTCTTCGTTGATTGTCGTGCTGAGAGTGTTGATGGAGATGTAGACGACCCCGCCGATGATCGGGATGCACATCGCCGCCAGCAGCAGCAGGATCTTCGCCCGCAGGTCGAACCGCTTCTTGAGGGAAACCTGGCCGGTATCTTCAGGGGCTGCTTTCATGGTCGAATGAGAATGTCCTTTGGCTTTGACGACAAGTATCCCTGAATACGGGATCGAGCCGGCAAAAACCTTTTCGGAAGCGGGGAATAATTACTGAGAATACTGTGTTTGAGCGGGAGCTGTGGTAGAATTCCGTTTCACACCATGGGTGCTGACGGGTAAAAGTATACCACAGTGAATACTTGGCCCAAGCGGCTGGCGTAAGCTCTCAATGGTGATGGGCCGGCCCGCATGGCGATCCCGTAACATAATCTCCGAGCACCTACTTCTAAGGCCGGCGGCCGAACAGCCACAGGCTAGGAAGAGGCGGCCGATGGCTGTGATACAGCAGCCAAAGGGTCTGTCCGGAAACAGGCAGGCCTCCCGTGTTTGGAAAGGAGAAAACCGATGAGTCGCCCAGGCGGCCCGCAGCCCCCTTTTTCAATAGCCATTCTCGCCGGTGGCGAGAGCGCCCGTATGGGCGGCAACAAGGCCCTGAAAATGCTCGGGGGGAAGCCCGTTATCTCCCATCTGATCGATTCGCTGACGCCGCTGGCCCGGGATATCTTTATCGTCGCCGGCGACGTCGCCGCCTACGAGAGCTTCGGCCTCCCCGTCTGCGCCGACCACTACGATCAGAAAGCTTCCCTCGTCGGCATCTATTCGGCGCTGGCTGCCTCGCGAAATGAGATCTGTTTCACGGTGGCCTGCGACATGCCGTTCATAGAGCCTTCGTTGGTAAGTATGCTGGCAAACCTGGCAGCGGGTTATCAGGCGGTGGTACCAGTGAGCCAGCGCGGCCGGGAGCCGCTCCATGCCATCTATTCCCGGGATAGCCTGGGACGCATGCGGGAGCAGATCGAGGCTGGCGATTTCGCGCTGCACAACCTGCTGGATTCCCTGAAGGCCCGCTATGTCGACATGGTCGAGATGGCCCCTCTCTGTGATCCCAACATGGTATTTATGAATGTCAACACGATTGTGGAGCTGGAAGAGGCCTCGCTGCTGGTTCCCCGCATGCGCCGGCGCCGCGAAGAGGTCCTGCTCACCGATAGATCGCAGGGCCGGCCGCCGCTGGTCTGCTTTGTCGGCAAGTCGGATTCCGGCAAGACTGGATTTCTGGAAAAACTGATCCCCGAGCTCGCGAGGCGTGGCGTCGAAGTTGCCTGCATCAAGCACGACACCCACGGCTTTACTATGGACCGCGAGGGTTCGGACACCTGGCGGCTGGCGCAAGCGGGTGCCAGGAGGGTGGTTATCTCCTCACCGGAATCCATGGCTTCGCTGGAAGAAGTGGAGTCCGAGAAGAGCCTCGCCGAACTCCATGCCGTCGCCAGTGCCGGTGTCGACCTGGTGATCGCCGAGGGTTTCAAGGAATCCGCCGCTGACCGGATCGAGATCAGCCGCTCCAGGCGATCCACCAGCCTCGCCTGCCCCGAACAGGAGCTCGTGGCGGTCATTTCGGATCGGCTGGACGCTGCTCGCACCGTCCCGGTTTTCAGCCTGGAAGATGTGCCGGCTATCGCCAACCTGATCATGATCCGTTATGGACTGGGCAGCGGCAACCGGAAGGCGGCCGTCGATTGAGTATGGGACGCGAAAACCCGGGATCGCCTGAAAACAGTCGCCGACATACCATCGATTACCTGCGGGTTTCGGTCACAGACCGTTGCAACTACCGCTGTACCTATTG
>JAENWV010000224.1 GCA_016650015.1 Thermoleophilia bacterium
GATGCCTACAATAAGTCCCAGTCCCATGAAACCGGTCAAAAGGTTTTGGATCATGGTCATGGCGCGCATGGACGAACGGATAGTTTCCTCAATCACGTTAGTGTTCATGCCGCTTTCGTAGAAGGTACGCTGCAGCGCTTTCGATGCCTCGTCGACGTTGATGCCCGGCCGCGTCTTGAACCAGAATGAAGTGGGCGGCACCGGCTTCGATGACATCAGCGCGATCGTGTCCTCGGAGGTGAAGATGCCCATCTGGGCATAGAAAGCCAGCGGTTCGATAACGCCGATTACCTTGAGCTGAGACAGCTTGCCGGTGACAGGGTCTTTCACTTCGATGAACAGATTATCGGGCAGCTCCTCGTCTTCCTGGTAGACGCCGCTCATCTGGAACCTGATCTCAGGCCCCCCCTGTTGGAAGTTGCTGTGGGTGGGCAGCAGGCTGGAGTGGACAACTGCCAGCCCCGGCTGGTTCTTGATCGCCTGCCAGACTTCGGCGTCGTTTTTGTATGACTTGTCCTTCATCTTGAACGTGTAATTGATGTTGTCCAGGTATCCCGCGTCGGCGCCCTGGATGGCGAATTGCGACCACTCCTGGTTTTCGGCGCCCACCTGCCGCAGTTCAGCGCCGGCGGTCGCGAGGCTGCCGATGGCGGTAAAGTCATCCGGGCCGATGCCGTTCCCGCGCGTGGCCAGAGTGCCTTTGACATCCTTCACGGGATTGGTATAACCGGTCATCCCCTGGATATCGAATCCGCCCGAAACCCTTGGTATGTCGTCGTAGATCGCTGTGAACGAGAGCATCATCGCCGCCATGAAGGTCATGGTAAAGATGATCAGCGAGAACATCGCCAGCGCCATGCCGGTGCGGAAACGCGTACGCATGGGATAGTTGACGGCAATCTTGAGGATCGGCGGCATTCCCTTCAACCGACCGAAGATCGCCACGACCACCGCCAGCAGTATGTCTGAGTTATACATGACCGCCCAGATGGAGCCAGCCACCACGGCCACGCCGGAGAGAATAAACAGCTCCATTCCTCCGTTCATGTTCTCCGGCAGGAATGGCAGCACTGTGTGGACGACGGACTCCGGCGGCAGCCACCAGGCCAGCAGTCCCAGCCCGGCGATGGTAAAGACAATGCGGTCCGACAGGTGGAAATACCTGAGCAGGAACGGCACGCCGACGATGAAGAAAGAAGTTCCCAGCATGAACAGGCCGCTCTGGTTCGAGCTGAGACCCCACATGGTGATTAACCCGCCGACGGCAAGCATGCCGATGCTGACAATCAGCCAGCGCAGCTTGCGACCGCCTTTCTGGGGCTCCGGGATATCGCGGATGGCGCGGACGATGTTCAGGTGTCCCGCACGCCAGGCGGAAATAATAACAACAACATAGGTGGCGATCATGCCCATGGCGTAGGCAATCACCAGGCTCTTGAAATTGAAGCTGAAGGAGAAGCTGAACTCCTCGAAACTGCCGAAGGCGCTGGCCAGGATCTGCACCATGCCCCAGCCGACAACCATGCCGAGCACGGCACCGACAGCTGCCGCCAGTGCCGAGTAGACAACGCCTTCAAAGGCGAACACCTTGAGGATATCCCGGCGCTTGGAGCCCATTGCCCGCATGACACCGAGTTCAGTTTTGCGCTCCGCCGCCAACATCACAAAAATGAGGAAGATCAATAGAATGCCGGCGATCATGGAGAATTCACCGAAGAGCAGGAAGATGCTGGTGAAGCTGCTGGCGGCCTGTTCGGCCATGTCCAGCGCCTGCTTTTTTACCGGTTGTATTTCCAGGTTTGTACCTTCGAGAGCGGGCTCCAGTGCCGAGGTCACCGCGTCGGTGCTGTCAACTCCCTCGAACATGCCGCCCTGATTGGAGATCATCACCATGTTGTACTTGTCGGGCATCCCGGCAAGCTCCTGCGCCGTTCTGATCGGGACAATCATTGACGGCGTGGTCTCGCCGGGATTGGCTCCGCTTTCGTAGACACCGGCCACATTGAACAGGCGTGGTCCGGTTGCGGAAAAGATCTGGACCTTGTTACCTTCTTTGACGTCCAGTTTTTCCGCGGCTTTTGCGCTTAAATAGGTATCGTCGCCGGAGAGCGATTCCATCGCCAGTGCCCGACCGGACGCCGTCTTCAACGGTTCTGTCTGGTCGGCGTAGTCGCTCTCGACACCGAGTACATTTAATTCTGGCAGATTTTGTTTGCTTTCAGGCGAGACGGCCGGGAATTTATCGGTGACAATCGGCGCTACGCCGTCGGTCAACCCGGAGGTGGCCAGCGCCCCGCTGATCCTGTCGACCTCGGCTCTGTCAAAATATTGACCGTTGGTCTGGGCCTTGCCGGTCTGGTTGCCCATGTGGCTTTCCTGCTCGGCGATAGTTCTGGCCTGCACCACCTCATCGACCGGACCCAGCATATCCATGGC
>JAENWV010000006.1 GCA_016650015.1 Thermoleophilia bacterium
GTGATTGAAGTCAATTATCCGCGACAGGAAAGCGGGCTGGAATCAGAATGGCAGCGGGTCATGGAAGCCGTCGAAACCGACCGCGACCGCCTGCTTACCGCCGTGAACGGAGTGTTCGGCGAAACAACCGTCCTGGCGGCGCCCACCGGCACCAGCGCCGAAACCATGGTGCAAGCGGCCGGCGTCGCGGCTGGACGGGCTCTGGCAACCCGGCTGAACCCGGAAATCGCCGGGGAGGAGCAGGCCCTTCTGGTGCATTTCCCCGACCTGACGGATGATGGACGTGATTATTACGCGATCGCGGCGGCGGACCCGCAAACCTTCTCCGCCACCATATTCCCCGAGATGGACTCCCTGATTAAAAAACTGGGCCGGACTGCCCGTTATTTTGAAGAGCAGCGACAGACCATCGTCAGCGAACGGGCTGATGTGGACCGCGAGGTCAGCGCCCTGCTGCACCGGCAGGTCGTAACAGACACAACCGGCGCCATCGGGGCGGCGTTGCTCGAGGATCAGATCGCCAGCCTGTCTCGCATGTTCGGTATGCTGGCGACAGATTCGCTGCTCGTGCGCCAGTCTTCCGATGGCATGTCGCAGTACATCAAACAGCTTAATCGAGAGTTGAAGGTGATCACGGCGCCTGGATCATCAGATGAGATCGGCGCCCATTACGTCAACCGCTTCAGCCTCGATCTGGCCGAGACCCACGCCGAAAGTCACAATCTGGATTTTTCACGCCAGAACGCCCAGGCGGCCATCGAAGTAGTCCGTACACAGGTGGAGATCATGCGGGCCGGAGAGGAGGCCGCCATACAGCAGCAGAGTCAGGAGATCCTCTCCCGCAGCCTGGTGCTGCAAAAGGAGCGACTGGCGCTGCAGGTTGCCGCGGGCTTTGTCGAGTTTGTTCTGGTGTTTTACTATGTGCTGAAGTCCTGGGAGGGCGTAGTCGGGCAGGAAATCGTGGAACACATCCCACCTTTGTGGCGGCTGGCCGTAATTGGCGGCTTCTCGGCGGCGGCGGCCCTGGGGACCCATTTCCTGGCCCAGGCGCTGCAACATCAATCCTGGAAGAACCGGGGTTTATGGTTTTCGGTGTCACTGCTGGTTTTATCGCTGGCGACTATGGTAATGCTGACAGTAGCCAATGAATAAGAAATGGAGGCGCGGACTTGGATGTAATCAAGCTGATGGAAAAGGCGATTGAAAACGAGCGTCAGGCTCGGGACATGTACCACGAAGGAGCGGCGGCGGCTGAGGATCCGGAAACGCGTTCGATTTTCGAACAACTCGCCCGGTGGGAAGAGGATCACGAGCGTATTTTGCGGGAGCGCCTGGCAACGCTCAGGTTGATCAAGGGCCAGCAGTAATCAGGGTTGAGGCTGGCGGGGCTGCCTCGATCCGCGACACAACCAGGCTGCCGGCCTTCCAGACATAAATTGTGCGCTTCGATGCCGAGGGGCAGCAGTCCGGATCGCCGGTATTATAGACCGCTTCTGACTCCACGAGCATCGGTCGCTGCACAGAAACCTCACCCTGCGCCACCCGGGAGCGCTCAAAAAGAACCGTTGCCGAACTGCCGTTTTGCATTCCGTATAGCCGCCAGTCGAGCGGCCGGTTTTCGCCTTCACCCCGGATCATCACCAGCGCCTCCTCGGTGCCATCGCTGTTGATATCCAGGTAAAGGACATTCTCCAGAACCTGTGAACCCGCGAGTTCATCGGTAACCAGCCCCTTGAAATCGACCTGCCTGATTGACGACCCGCCCGACGCGGCGCTACCGTTAGCCGCCGGCAGGCTGCCGCCTCCGGTCACAGCCTGGCCTGACTGGCCGTGCGCGCCCGCCGGAGGATAGGCGGAGTCGCCAACCGATGGCCCGTTACTGTCCGAGATCAGCCAGAGAAAAACCACAACCGCTGCGGCGAAAACGATAACGACAACCGTCGCCAGTTTCTGGTGGTTTTGCAGAAAATCAGTCAACACTCATCCCTTCCGGCTTAGGCCACGTATTACCAGGATGACAACTGGCGCCGCCCAGACTATCAACCAGAACAGGGCGGTAACCGCGACAGCCGCAACGCTGTATTGAGGCTCGTCGGTGATCCTCGGCCCATATACCTGGAAAAGGAATATCCCCAGCCCCGAGGCACAGGCCACGCTCCAGACGAGGATGATATATTGATAAATTTTTGGCATGGCAATTTGCATGTTTAAAGGGGCGGCCCTGCGGGCCGCCCCTGAATGATACCGGAAAAATGACGCCCCGGGAATCTGCCGGGCTAAACCGCCGCCCTAGAAATAACCCAGGTCGCGCAGCTGCCCCATGATCTCCTCTTTTTCCTGTGAGCGGCCTTCACGCTCAGGGCCGTCACCGCGGAGGCGGGTGCTCTTCTGGGTACACGGTTTGCAGCCAAGGCTGCGATAGCCCTGGTCATAGAGTTCGCAATAGGGCAAGTTGTACTTTTCGATGTAGTCCCAGATGTCCAGTTCGCTGAAATGGAGGATGGGCTGTACGCGTGTGTGTTCAGGCCGTTCGGAGAAATACTCCTCATTGATCCGGGCCGGCTGTTCGTCCCAACGCACTGCCGTGGCCAGCGCCGTCCATCCGTGCTCCTCAACCGCCATGTTGATGGCCTCCGCCTTCATCACCCGGCAACACTGCTCGTGGTCCTCGGCAAGCTTGATGGTCTTGAGACCCTCGGTGTTAGTGGTAATGATCAGGTCAAGGTCCCAGTCGCGGGCGATGCGATCGCGAAAATCCAGTGCTTCCTTGAATTTTACTGTGGTGTCAAGATTGAGAACCGGCACCGGCACCTTGCCATCGCCAGCCCTCTTGAACAGGTGCAGCATCACCAGTGAGTCCTTGCCGCCGGTAAAAGTCGTCGCCAGCTTGCCGTCGAAACGCTGCAGGGCTTCACCGATGATCTCCAGGCTTTTTTCTTCCTTCTGCTCGAGCGTCCAGTTCTTTGTGTCTTCGCTGCCCATTATTCCCTAGTGATTGTGGACCAGAGTCGGATCAGGCTGCTTGTCAGCCATGCAAATCGGCCCGGTTTGCATATAAAAGTATTTTACCTTAATTACACCGGTTTTTCCCGGCCCGCTTTATGCGCAACCGCTACTGCATATTCCGGTCATTATCGGCCTGACGCTTTTTACCTTGACCTGAATTTACCCCTGGATATTCAGGACCTGACAATAAAGCTGAGCAAGCGGTTGAGCATGGCGGCTAGCTCGAAGCGGCGGGGCAGGGCGTAGTCTCCCGGATGCCGGCCTCCAGCCGCGTCGTCGCCTGTCAGATCCGTGCATTCAAAGTCTTCGCCACCCTGCCTGTGCGGCGAAATAACATCCAGTCCGCCAGCTCTGACATCCGCAAGCAACCTGTCGAGCACCCGTGTCAGCGTTGACTCGCCATCAAAGTAACCCTGTCGCAGGCCGTACCAGACCATGTCGCCAATGGCGCGGGTCTGGCTCCGGTCTATCAGTTGCTCGACGCAGGTCAGGTCTGCCATCTCCCTGCCGCACAGGATTGTCCTCAGGCCCTTGGCGGCAACCTTGTCCTTACGCCCGCGCCGCGGGTTCAGTCCTCGCGCTAGCGGCACTCTCGGCCGCAGCGGCCCAAATCGGCCGCCGCCATCACGACGCCCGATACTCTTGCGGGCCGCCGCGATTTCCCGCGCCTGCCCGGTGACTACCCTCGGCTCATAATTATCCATGGCTATGACTGTATCAGCGACCTCGAAGTATTCGCCGGATCCGCCCATCACCAGAACCGTTGACACACCATGCTCCCTGTAGAGGTTTCTCACCTGATCGATGAAGGGGGTGACTGGTTCTTTTTCGCGGGCGATGAGCTGCTGCATCATCTCGTCCCGGATCATGAAATTGGTCGCCGAGGTGTCCTCGTCGACCAGCAGGAGCCGTGAGCCAGCCTCCAGCGCCTCGGCTATATTTGCGGCCTGCGATGTGCTGCCGCTGGCATTTTCAGTGCAAAATGACACCGTGTCTGTTCCGAAGGGCAGGTTGTTTATAAAAGGGCTGTGTCCACCTTCTCCACCCGCCGGTCGTCTTCAGCCCTGATTTTGACCGCGTCATCACGGCGGGCCACCAGCTCGCGGCCGTCACCGGGAATGTGGCTCTAGACGCCACGCTCCAGAGCTGAAAGCAGTGTGGATTTACCGTGGTAGCCGCCGCCGATCAGGGAGACTCCCTCGGGGATGCCCATGCCGCTGACGCGACCGCGATTGGGCAGCTGTAATTCAAGAAGCAACTCCGGCGGTGACTGGAAACTGACCACACTACTTCCACTGGCGCAGTCGGTCGCCCGGCAAACATAGCAGGACGCACGGACGGAAAATTCGTCACCCGGTTTCATTCCTCCCCCTGGTGGGGAGAAAGGAAAAATATGACATGCATGCAATAGTGTTATAGAGTTTGTCTTGCTCCTGACGGGAGCGCACTGACATAGCCGCCCGAAGAATCGGACGGCGCTAATAGAGGGAGGTCGAGGAACCTTGGAACACGAAGAGATGTCCCTATTTCCCGGGTTATCGCGAAGAGATTTCCTCAAGAGCTGTGGCGCGCTGGCCGGCCTGATAGGCCTCAGCGGACCCATGGCGGCGCCGAGGGTCGCTCGGGCCCTCGAGCAGATGGCCAAACGCCCCTCGGTTGTCTGGTCATGTTTTCAGGAATGTCTGGGCTGCTCGATAAATCTCCTGCAATCGCGGAAACCCAATCCGGCCAATCTGATCCTGCAGCAGATTTCCCTCGACTACCACGAAGCGGTCATGGCCGCCGCGGGCTCCCAGGCGGAAAAGAGCTTCCGGGAGACCGTCGACTCCAAAGATTTCTATTACGTGGTGGAAGGCGGCATCGCCACCGGCATACCCGAAGCCTGCACCATCGGCGGCAAGACCTCGATGGATATCTGCAAGGATACTTACCAGAAGGCCAAGGCGACCATCGCCATCGGCACCTGCGCCACCTACGGCGGCATCCAGGCGGCGAAACCCAACCCCACCGGCTCCAAGGGTGTAGCCGACTTCCTCAGGGAAGATGGCGGCATCAAGGATCCCGTGGTCATCAACTCGCCGCGCTGCCCCGGCAACGCGGACGACACGGTCGCCATCCTGCTTTACGCCATCGTCAACAAGAAGCTGCCTGAGCTGGACAGTCTGGGCCGACCCAAATTCCTCTTCGGCCAGACCGTGCACGACAACTGTGAGCGCCGCGGTCACTTCGACGCCGGCGAGTTCGTGGAACAGTTTGGCGACGAGGGCTCCCAGGAGGGCTGGTGTCTGTATAAGGTCGGCTGCAAGGGACCGGTGGCCTATGCTCCCTGTCCCAAGACCCGCTGGAACGCCAACACCGCGTGGCCGGTTTCGGCCGGCGGGCCGTGCATCGCTTGCTCGGAGCCGGACTTCTGGGACAAGCATTCGCCGTTTTATGAAAAAGCGCCGGGCATCATGCTGCCGGGCGATATCACACCCACCCAGATCGGCGTCGGCCTCGGGGCCCTGACGGCAGCGGGCATCGGCGCCCACTTCGTCGGCCAGGCCGCTACCGGCCGGCTATTCAAAGGGGCGCCGGTAGAAGGCCAAAATGAACCAGGCTCCGAAGAAGGAGGTAAGTAGATGACCAAAGTAGTCATCGATCCCATCACCCGGATAGAAGGCCACCTGCGCATCACCTGCGTGGTGGAAAACGGCAAGGTAACGGACGCCTGGAACACGGCGACCATGTTTCGCGGTTTTGAAATCTTCATGAAGGACCGCGACCCCAAGAGCATCTGGCAATTCGCCCAGCGGATCTGCGGCGTCTGCCCGACACCGCACGCCTATAATTCGGTGCGGGCGGTGGAAAACGCCGCGGGGATGAAAACGGTGCCTGACAGCGTGCGCCTCATCCGCAACATGATGGAGACGACACAGCTGGCCTACGATCACATCCTCTGGTTTTATCACCTGAACGGCTTCGACTACGTCAACGTGCCCAACGCGCTCAACGCCAAGCCGGGCACACCGGGGCTCAAGGCGGTACAGGACCAGGTCAAGGCGGTCGTCGATTCCGGACAGCTCGGCCCCTTCGCCAACATGTACTGGGACCACCCCGGCTACAAGCTGCCGGCGGACATGGACTTGGAGATCACGGCCCACTACCTGCAGGCGCTGGACATCCAGCAGAAAGCCTGCGACGCCAGCGCCGTCCTGGGCGGCCGCTATCCCATGATCAACAACTACGTGCCGGGCGGCGTCACCCAGATGCCCAGCATCGAGGATATCGAGTTCTATATCTCGCAGATGGGGATCGTCAAGGACTTCATCGACACCGTCATGGTGCCGGACCTGCTGGCCATCGCGCCCTACTATCTCGACCTGGCCACTTACGGCAAGGGAGTCGGCAATTTCCTCACCTGGGGCGTGCTGGACGAGAAAAGTCAGGATCCCTATGACCGGCTCTTCCCAAGAGGCGGCATCTTCGACGGCAAGCTGGCGCTGGAGAAGGTCGACCTCGCCGAGGCCCGCAAATATACCAAGACCTCCTGGTTCCCGGATGACTTGGGCGGCGGCAAGCATCCGCTCGAGGTGGGCCAGATACCGCAGCAGTTCACCAAGATGCCGGCCATGGACGGCACGGCCGGACCCGCTGCCAACGACAAGTACGACTGGACCCAGGCGCTGCGCTACGGCAAGGAGGTCCGCCCCATGGAGGTCGGACCGCTGGCCCAGGTGCTGGTCGCTTACCTGGCCGGCCGGCCCGAAGCCAAGAAGCTAGTGGACGACACCCTGGCCGCGATCGGGCATGCCGGCGATCCCACGGTGCTGCTTTCCAACCTGGGCCGCGTGGCCGCCCGCGTCCTCAAAGCCAAGATCAATTCCGACAACGCCCTGCGCTGGGCCAATGAACTGCTGGCCAACATCGGTAGCGGCGAAACCAAGATCTACGAGGAGCTGGACTTTAGCAAGGACGGCACCGGCGAGAGCGGCTGGGACGCTCCCCGCGGGGCGCTGGCCCATTACGCCAAGATCAAGGGCGGCAAGATCGACACCTACGCGGCGAATCCGCCGTCCAACTGGAACCTCTCACCCAGAGACGACAACGGCGTGCGCGGTCCGGTCGAGGAGGCCCTGGTGGGGATACCGGTGGTCGATACCGAGAAACCACTGGAGATCTTGCGAACCGTGCACACATTCGATCCATGAATGGCTTGCGCGGTTCACGTGATTGAACCGAAATCCAACAAAGTCCTCAAGTTCCAGGTGCGGTAGGCGATCTGTTATGGGTCATTTACCGCCAACCAGAGAAGAGCATCCGCTACCGGCAGTCATCATGCACGCCGTTCATATGGTTTCGCTGGTCCTGCTGGTATTCACCGGGTTTTATATTCACAGCCCGTTCTTCAGCGGTTTCATGGGATACGCGCGGTCCATCCACCAGGTGGCCATGTGGACCTTCGTCTTCACTACGGTCATCCGGTTGTACTGGGCCTTCTTCGGCGCCGGATCGGCGCCTTCCGGCAGGCGGACCAAGCGGCGCGATTTTCACTGGTTCAGCCCGATAAGGCACAAGGGTGAAGGTAATTTCAGGGATACGCTCAAGTATTACCTTTTCCTGCGCAAGACCCATCCCGTGGTCGACAAGTTCAACCCGCTGCAGAAGGGTACCTATCTCTTCTGGGCTTTTGTACTGATACCGTTGACGCTGCTCACGGGGCTTTGCCTCTGGACGCCGACCCAGTCGTTCTTTGAATCATTCACCTACTGGGCCGGTGGCCTGGCGGCCATGCGCAGTTATCACTACCTGCTGATGTGGGTCTTCATCGTCACCGCCGGCATTCACCTCTATCTGGTCGTGGCTGAGGTCGCCAGGAAGCTACCTCTGATGTTCGCCTGGAAAGAGGGCAAGAATGCGCCGCCAAAACGAACGTAGTCAGATAATTGGCGGACTTGACTGAAGCTGACGGGGGCGCGGGCGCCGCAGGCGCCCGCGCCCCCTCCATAACCATCCTCGGCGTCGGCAACACGCTGATGGGCGACGATGGCTTAGGCATCTTCGTTGTCGATGGCCTGGACGCCGAAGCTCTCGGCCCCGGGGTCAGCGTTATCGCCGGCGACACCGCCGGCATGGCCCTTCTAAAACACTTCCTCGAGTCCGACGTGGTCATCGTCGTCGACGCCATGGCCGCCGAAGCCGAGCCCGGCGCCATCTTTCGCTTCGACCCTGACGAGGCCGGTATAATGAACCTGCGCTCCAACAACATCCACGGCATGGGCGTTCCTCACCTGGTGACCAACGCCCGGCTCATGGGGGCCGACCCCCAGGTCACTGTCTTTGCCGTGCAGGTCGGCAGCGTCCAGCCCCGCAACCTTGAGCTCACCCCGCCAGTGGAGTCTGCAGTTGAGCGGGTCAGAGAGTTGATAGCGGCCGAAGTTGCTCAGCTGCTCGGGAATTGAAACGGCTCGCCGTCCGGAAATATTTTGCCTTTTCTCTTTTGCCCCTGTATGCACTGGCTCACTTCAATGAGTTTCTGTTTGTAATTCTCCCTCTTCCGGGTACAGAATGATGCCATGTTTTTGATCCTGCTCGCCGTTTTTATCATCGTGCCGCTGGCGGAGCTCATGGTCATTTTTGAGATAGGCTCCCGCCTCGGCTATTTCGAAACAATCCTGACGCTGGTCCTCATCAGCTTCGCCGGCGCGGCGCTGGCCAAACGGCAGGGTTACGCCGTGGTGGCGCGCATCCAGCAGGACTTCAGTCTGGGAAGAATGCCGGGTGACTCGTTAATCGATGGAGCCCTGATCCTGACCGGGGCACTCCTGCTGCTCACTCCCGGCTACATCACCGACACCGCCGGCCTGTTGCTCCTGCTGCCCCCGGTGCGAAAACTGGTTCGCTCGTATGCAAAACGCCGCCTGCAGCGAGCGATAGAGCGGCGCACCGTACATGTTTATGGTCCCGGCGGGACCGGCGATCGGGGCAACGGGGCCAGCGGACGCCCCGGCCCCGGCTACCACGAAACACCGCCGGAGCCCGAGCAGCGCCGCAAGGAGCTGGAAGACTAGATGCCGCGGCCCCTGCTTTACCTCCTGGTTCTCGCCTCCGGCATGACGACCATGGCCACGGAGATGAGCGGCTCGAGGTTGATCGCCCCCTACTTCGGCAACTCGTTGTTCATCTGGGCGAACCTCATCGGCCTGATCCTCATCTACCTAACCGCCGGTTATTACCTCGGCGGACGCCTGGCCGACCGCCGGCCGGAGCCACGCCTGCTCTGCTGGCTGACCATGGTGGCAGCCGCGTCCATCGCGGCGTTGCCCTTCGTCGCCCGGCCGGTCATGGGGCTCGCCATCAAGGGGCTCGAAACAATTTCAGCCGGCGCCTTCCTCGGATCTTTTGCCGTCACCGTCCTGCTCTTCGCCGTGCCGGTGACCATACTTGGCATGGTGCCGCCTTTTGCCATCCGCCTGCGCATGACCGGGGTCGAGTCGGCGGGGAACGTCTCCGGCAGCCTTTACGCCCTCTCCACCCTGGGCAGCATCATCGGCACCTTCTTGCCGGTGCTGGTGCTTATCCCCTGGGTCGGTACCCGTGACACCATGCTGCTCTTCGCCGGAATGCTTGCCGCGGTTTCAGCGGCCGGGCTCGGCCGGAGGCTCTGGGCGGGGGCGCCGCTGATTATCCTGGTCGGGCTCGCCGTCCCCCAAG
Organism: Thermoleophilia bacterium; assembly: GCA_016650015.1. Taxonomy (GTDB): domain Bacteria; phylum Actinomycetota; class Thermoleophilia; order BMS3ABIN01; family BMS3ABIN01; genus JACRMB01. The sequence continues at coordinate 9,700 of JAENWV010000006.1, forward strand.
GCGCCATCAAGCCCGATCCCGACAGCATCTTCGAAACCGAATCGCCTTATCAGTACATCCAGGTGGTGGATAATGGCGGCACGAAATACCTGAAGCTGAACGAAGGCTGGGCGGTCCACTCCGTCTACAACCCCGACCGCCTGCTCACCGGTGGTTACTGGGATTATTTTTCCATCGCACCCTGGTTCGCCGCTGACGCCGCTCCGGAAAACGTGTTGGTGATCGGCAACGCCGCCGGCTCCATTCCCCGGCTACTGACCGCTTTCTACCCCAATGTCCAGGTGGACGGTGTCGAAATCGACCCCGACGTGGTTGACGCCGGCCGCAAATATTTCGATATGAACGAGCCCAACCTGACCGTCCACGTGGCCGACGGAAGGCCCTTCCTCAAAACCAGCGATAAAAGCTGGGACCTGATCGCCGTCGACGCTTTCCGCCAGCCTTACATACCCTTCTACCTGACAACCCGGGAGTTTTTCGAAGAGACCCGGGAGCACCTCACCGAGCAGGGTGTGGTCATGATAAACGTGGGCAAGACCCCCGGCGACAGCGCGGTGGCCGACGCCATCGCCGCCACCATGCGCGACGTCTACCCGTCGGTCTACACTTTCAACACTGGTCAGTTCAACCAGCTGGTTGTTGCCACCAGGCAGCCGGCCAGCTCCAGCGACCTGCGGTCCCGCACGAGCGCCATGCCGCCACGAGTGGCGGAGCTGGCGCGAGAGGTGTTGCCCAAACTCCGGGAGGTGCAGCCGGGCGGCACCATCCTCACCGACGACAAGGCGCCCGTGGAGTGGCTCACCGACCAGATGATCATTGATTACGCCACGGCAAGACAGGACTAGGATACTCTTGTCCGGGAACCGCTGCGGGGCAGAACCAGGATTTTCTTGCCCGGGAAAGCCGCTATTGCTATCATCCAGGATCAACGATCATTTTTTTATATATGGCGATGAGGCTCGCCTTTAACCGCTCGCTGAGAGCTAATGGCTTCTACAGGAAACTGTGGGAGCTTTTTTAGTTCCGAAACGTCAGTCGGTAACAGGGATCAGGCTACCGAAAGCGCTGAGCCCGGGAGGCAGCATGAGAAAAGCAGCCAGCACGTGTTGAATTATCTGGTAATCGGGCTGGGCGGTTTCGCCGGCGCCGTCGGCCGGTACATAATCGCCCTCTGGATCGGCGAGCGCTGGGGGAGAAGCTTCCCGTTGGGTACTCTGACAGTCAACATCAGTGGCTGTTTCCTGATTGGGCTGCTCATGTCGGTGTTCCTGGAAAAAACAATGGTCAGCCCCCAGTGGCGATCTTTTCTGGTGGTCGGGTTTCTGGGCGCCTACACCACTTTCTCCGCCTTTGAATACGAAACCGGCGGCCTGGTGAAAGACGGTGAGCTGCTTTTCGCGGCACTTAATGTCATTCTAAGCGTGGCGGCCGGCTTCGCCGCCCTCAAACTCGGCGAGGTGCTCGCCAGGGGATTCTAGGAGGACAGACATGCAGAATGGCGACATGGTGAAAAAACTCACCGTTTACTTAGATGAAAAGGACAAGTTTCACCACCGTCCGGTTTACGAGGTCCTGCTCGACATTCTCCACCGAAACGGCATCGCCGGCGCCAGCGTCTTTCGGGGGGTCAGCGGCTACGGCGCCGACCTGGTTCTGCATTCCTCCAAAATGCTGGACCTGTCCACGAACCTGCCTCTCAAGATCGAAGCGGTGGACTCGGAGGCGAAGATAGACTCGGTACTGCCGGAAATCTGCGAGGTGGTGGAGAAAGGGCTGGTGGAAGTCTCCAACACCCTCGTGATCAGATGTGATGCAAATCGTCAGGCTGGCCATTGAGAGCCCTGGTCATATCCGACATCCACGCCAACATCGATGCGCTCCGGGCCATTGATGAACCCTGCGACGCCGTCGTCTGTCTGGGCGACATCGTCGATTACGGTCCCGAGCCGGCTGCCTGCATCGATTACCTCAGGAACCTCACCGTGCCGCTCCTGCGCGTGCGCGGCAACCATGACAACGCCGTGGCCTTCCGGGTCGACTGCGCCTGCGGCGAGGCTTTCAAGCACCTCTCCATACTGACCCGCGAGTACATGTGGCAGGTGTTGGACCGGGAGCAGCTGGAATGGATCGGCGAGCCCGAAACCATCCTGAATCTCGAGTCCGGTGGCAGCAGTGCCTATGCCACCCACGGTGCTCCATCCGACAACCTCTTCCGCTACCTCACTCCGGAAACCGGCCACGAAGACCTCGCGTTAGAGCTGAAAACAGCCGGTGCCGACATTGTCCTCACCGGCCACACTCACAAACCGTTCATCCGGAAGATCGACGGCAGGTTGATGGTCAATGTGGGCAGCGTCGGCCAGCCGCGCGATGGCATCGCAAAAGTGAGCTATGCCGTTCTGGAAGACGGAAAGCTGGAGCTCAAACGCGCCAATTACGACATCGCCGTCGTCGTCGGCAAGCTGAAAGCGCTGCCACTCGATACCGGCGCCATCGGAGAGCTCGCCTATATTCTCGAGAACGCGGGCACGCCGCCCAGGAACCCGGATGACGAATTCCTTCCGGCCTGCAAATGCCTGTGATAAATTCGTGTAAATCCTGGGGAGTAACTCCCGGGACACCTTCCTTAATAATTATTCAGCGGCCGGTGGACACGAGCATCCCCAGGACAGGAATCGAGTAAGGTGTCCCGGGATAAAGCAGAGCCCGGCTCACCCGTTCGCGGCATCAGCCGCAACGTCTTCATCCTGGGGATCACCAGCTTCCTCACCGACCTCTCCAGCGAGATCGTCTACCCCCTGGTACCCCTCTTCCTGACCGGCGTGCTTGGGGCCCCCTTTGCCGTAGTGGGGCTGATCGAGGGCATAGCCGAGAGCACCGCCAGCCTGCTTAAGGTTTTCTCCGGCTGGCTCTCCGACCGCTGGGGAAAGCGCCGGCCGCTGACCATCCTGGGGTACGGCATCTCATCACTGGCCAAGCCACTGCTGGCGGCCGCCACCGGCTGGCCCCTGGTGCTGGCCCTGCGCTTCGGTGACCGCCTCGGCAAAGGAATCAGGGTGGCGCCCCGCGACGCCCTGATCGCCGACTCGTCCGAGCCGGCCAACCGGGGCCGTGTATTCGGCTTCCACCGGGCCGCGGACACTACCGGCGCCACCCTGGGGGCACTGCTGGCGCTGGCGGCTCTCGGGCTGATCGGCGAACGCTACCGCGCCATCTTCCTGATCTCGGCTATCCCCGGCCTGTTAGGAGTCGCGACCCTTTTCCTCATCCGCGAGCACGCGCATACCCACTCCCACACCGCCCGCCCCCGTCTATCCCTGTCACAATTCGACGGTAAATTCAAACTCTTCCTACTGGCCAGCGCTATCTTCGCCGTGGGCAACTCCAGCGACGTCTTCCTCATCCTCAGGGCAAAAGACCTGGGGCTGTCCGCCTTTGGCGCCGTGCTGGCCTACGTTATCTTCAATCTCGTCTATGGCGCCTTCTCCATGCCGGCCGGTTCGCTTTCGGACCGCATCGGCCGCCGGCGCGTCATCGCCGCCGGCTTCGTGGTCTTCTCCCTGGTTTATCTGGGCTTCGCCCTGGCGGGCGGTTCCGCTTCCGTCTGGCCTCTCTTCGCGGTTTACGGCCTCTACATGGCCATGACCGAAGGGGTAGGCAAAGCCTTCGCGGCTGACATGGCGCCGCCGCATGCCCTGGGCACGGCGCTGGGCACTTATAATACGGTGACCGGCTTGCTGACCTTCTTCTCCAGCCTGATCGCCGGACTGCTCTGGGACTCCATCGGCCCGCGCGCGCCCTTCCTCTTCGGCGCCCTCTCGGGACTCGTCGCGACCGCGGTGTTGCTGTTCGCCATCAGGGATCGGGAGTAAGCGCCAGCCACCACTCTTCCTGCTCCCGCGGGCCGACTCAACATTTCCTTCCATATCCGCCCCGGCGTTATATAATGTTCGCTGACCCCATCAAACAACAAAGACGGATATGGCTATAGAAAAGAAAAAACAAGCGGATCGGATCGGTGAAGCCGGCGGGAGCTCCGGTGAGAAACCGGAAGAAAAAACCGGCAAGCCAATCACCGTCCACTCCTACGCCGGTTTCAAGCAAGACGAGAAACCACGCGCTTTCGAAGTTGACGGCATGCGTTTCACCGTGCTTTCAGTAAAAAAGACCTGGCAGGAGGAGTCGGAAAAGGGTCGTCATCGCAAGACCTTTTTCCGCGTTCACGCTCATAACGGCCGCACCTATGACATCGCGCGGGATTCCGGCTCGGGAGAGTGGACATTGGAACCCGGCCTACGCGAGAACAAATGACCGCGGGAACAGGCCCCGGAGAGACCACCCCACCGGCTGAAGCACCCCAACCCGAGCTGCGGCGGGACCCGATCACGGCCGAATGGGTGATCCTGGCCGCGGGGCGAGGTAAGAGGCCACATGCCCCGGGTCCGGCACAGCCTGTAGACCAGCCGGACGAGGACTGTCCATTTTGCCCAGGCCACGAGGAGCGCACTCCGCCGGAGGTCTGCGCGAACCGCGAGGAAGGCAGCTGCGACAGGCCCGGCTGGAAAGTACGCGTCATCCCCAACCGCTTTCCCCTTCTCGTCAGCGGCGCTAACCGCGCCGGTGTTGAGCGCGCCGTCTCGCCCGACCGGCGTCCGGCCCTCGGCACCAGCGAGGTGATCGTCGACACTCCCGTCCACAACCAGCCGCCCTGGGTCGTCGGCCCACACCAGACCCGGGCGATGCTGGAAATGTACCGGGACCGTATTCTGGCTCTTAAGAAAGCGGGGCGCACCACCTACGCCCACATCATACGCAACCACGGTGCTGCCGCGGCCTCGTCGCTGGAACATCCGCACTCGCAACTCTTCGGTCTGCCCTTCATCCCGCCAACCATCGACGTGGAGCTGGATGGCTTTGTTTTTGCGCACCCGGGCAAACCGGGTTGCGTGCTCTGCGACATCATCGAGGAAGTGGAAAAGGATGGCGCCCGGGTGATCCTGGCCAGCGAAAATTTTATCGTCTTCTGCCCGTTCGCCTCACGGCTTCCCTTTGAGACCTGGATCGTCCCCCGCAAGCATTCGCTGCGCTTTGAAAAATGTGAAGAGCTGCCAGAGCTTGCCGAAGTGATGACGACGGTTCTGAACAGCTTCCGTGAAAAGCTCAACGACCCGCCGTTCAATTACTGGGTTCACACCTACCCGCTGCATGGCGAGTCGCGCCCCTATCACTGGCACATCGAGATTCTGCCACGCCTGACCCTGGCCGGTGGACTAGAGCTGGGCGCTGGCGTCTGGGTGAACACCGTGTCTCCGGAAGAAGCCGCGGCAACGCTCAGATAAATACCCTTGACTCACCCCTGCCGGCGCTCATAATGTTTCACCTGCAAAGGATTAAAATCCTGGGTGTCCACAAGCTTCCAGTCATCATTCAGTGCCTGGTCGATCGCATCAGACGGTGGATAATGCCCGAGCACACCAGTTCCGGCTACCAGCCAGATCCCGCTAACACCGGCCAGCCGATCGCGCAAGGCTACCTCCAGAGCCGGCCCGGTATAGGCCGGGAAGTTTTCGGCGCCACCGTAGCCGGCAAAGTCATCTGGCATGGTCCCTGCCACCTCGGTCGCGGGTTGGGCGTTACTCGAGAGCCACGCGAGATTATCGCCGGGCTTCCCGGGGTAGAATACGTCGAAGCGGGGGAGCTTTCATCTTGTGGCGGAGGTGGTGTTTTCAGCCTGACGCACTACGGGCTCGCGCTCAAGATAGGCGCTTCGCGGGCCAAAGAGTTGGCCGCAAGCGGCGCCAGCGTTGTTGCGACCGGTTGCCCCAGCTGCCGCATGCACCTGGAGGATATGCTGGGGCGTCTGGGTTCGCCGATCAAAGTGGTGCATACGGTGGAGCTGCTCGATGGGATCACGCCACCGACTTTCAGGAAAAAAGCTAAAGTTTTTACAGCTAACGCGCTGCCATAAACTTCAAAAACGGGAGGCTCGATGCAAGACTATATTTATGACCAGTTCCAAACAGTAGGCAACGACCTGCTCCGGCTCGGGCTGACCACATCTCACGGTGGCAACATGAGCATCCGCCACCAGGGGAACATGGTAGTCACCGTTCACTTTGCTATGCTGGGTCGTCTGGATCCCGGCGACCTCGTCGAAGTACCCCGGCAGGAGGAGCCCGACCAGATCACCAGCGACGCCTCCAAGGATGTGGCCCTGCACCAGCTTATCTACAAGTTCACCCCGGCGGCCGCTGTCATCCATGCCCATCCGGCCCACGCCGTCGCCATGTCGCTGAGTAGCGATCTTATCGCTCCACGGGATCTCGAAGGTTCGGTGTTCCTGAGAGAAATCCCGGTAGTCGCGCCCGCGGAAGCAGCCGAGCGGATACCGCAGTTGTTACAGACCCATGTGGCCGTGATGGTGCGCGGACACGGTTGCTATGCCGTTGGCCGCACCCTTAACGAAGCCCTTGCCTACACCTCCGCTCTCGGGCTATCCTGCGAGGTGGCGTACCTGGCGCAACAAGCCGGAAGCGAACCGGTCGGTGGTTAGGCACATCCACTTGCCCCGGAGGGCAAAATGACATTGTACCTGGCGCTAACGCTGGCGGTGCTCGGTTTAACCGGCGGGGTTTTTTCCGGTTGGCTGGGCATTGGCGGGGGCATCATCATGGCGCCTCTCCTGCTCTATGTGCCGGCGGCCATCGGCGCCGGAGTCCTGGATATGAAGGTTGTCGCCGGCCTGACCGTTGTGCAAAGCCTTTTCGCAACCGGCTCCGGAGCCCTGGCCCATCGCAAGACGCAGCACGTCAGCCGCCCTCTGGTGCTCTGGATGGGAGCCGGAATTACAGTTGGCTCCCTGGCCGGAGCGCTATACTCGAAGTACCTGGATGCAAATGTGCTACTGGCAATCTTCGCCGGCCTGGCGCTGGTCGCCGCGGCGATGATGTTAATCCCGTACAGGGAGGCCGAGCGGGAACCCCGGGCGATGGATGTGGCCTTCAACCAGCCCCTCGCCCTGCTGTTGGGGCTGTTTCTCGGTTTTGTCAGTGGCCTCGTCGGCCAGTCCGGTGCTTTCATCATTATCCCGGCGATGCTCTACATCCTGAAAATCCCCACCCGTACCACCATCGGCAGCTCGCTGGGCATAGTTTTCCTGGCCGCTCTCTCCGGCTCCATCGGCAAAATGGCTACCAGCCAGATCGATTACACCATGGCGCTCTTCTGTGTTAGCGGCGCCATGGCGGGCGCCTTGCTCGGAAGCAGCCTCTCGGCCCACACCAAACGCAAACATCTGCGCCAGGTGCTGGCCGTGCTGATCGCGGCAACGGCAGCGCGCATGGCCTGGGATGTGGTGATGGGATAATTCAGGCTTTCCAGCCGGTGACCCAGCCACTACTCCAGCGCCTGACTCGCACCGGCACTTTGATGGGCGATCCATGCCGCCACACTGGCACATAGCCCAGGCCGCCACACCGTCGAATAACTCAAAAGCGGTGTGCAGGTGCGCCGGGACTGAAAATCATTGATTAAAGTAGTTGTGGCGGTGATAGACTCTTTTAATCACGTCGTGAAGTTCGCCTACAGGGAGTTTTACTTCAGATTAAAGAAGTTGCGGCGTTGACAGACTCTTTTTATCCGCAATGAAAAAATGTGTTACAGGGGAGGTGGACAAGATGGGGGACAAAGAAGAGATACGGCTTACACAGCTCGCCCATGGCGCCGGCTGAGCCTGCAAGATAAGTCCGTCGGACTTGCAAACAGTGCTCAAGGAGTTGCCACCGGTGACCAACCCGAACGTGCTGGTGGGCATCAACACCGGCGACGACTGCGCCGTCTACCAGATAACCGAAGAACTCGCCATCATCCAGACGGTGGATTATTTCACGCCCATCGTCGATGACCCGTACGACTACGGCGCCATCGCTGTCGCCAACGCCCTCAGCGATGTCTATGCAATGGGAGCGAAGCCGCTGTTCGCGCTCAACGTGGTCGGCTTCCATACCCGAGGCATGCCACTGGAGATCCTCATTCGAATGATGAAGGGCGGTGGCGACAAGGCCCGCGAGGCCGGCGTTGACATCGTCGGTGGCCACACCATCGACGACAAGGAGCCCAAGTACGGTCTTTCGGTAACTGGCGTGATCAAACCAGGCGAGATCGTTTACAACTCGACCGCCCAGGTGGGTGATGTGCTCTTTCTGACCAAACCCCTGGGAGTCGGCATCCTGACCACCGGCATCAAGCGGGGAACCGTTTCAGAGGCTGCCATTGCCAGGGGCGTGGAGGTAATGGCCGCACTCAACAGGAGCGCATCCGAAGCCATGGTACAGGTTGGCGTCAACGCCTGCACCGACATCACCGGTTATGGGCTGCTGGGCCACCTGGGAGAGATGACCCGGGGAAGCGGTGTCGGCGCCAGGATACACGCCCGCGCCGTGCCTGTCATGCAGGCAGCACGCGACCTCATAGACGCCGACCTGAACGCGGTCCCAGGTGGCAGCAAGAACAACCTGGACTTCGTCAGGCAATTTGTGAATTTCGACCCGTCCATCACCGAGGCCGAGAGGTTGATACTGGCGGACGCACAAACGTCGGGAGGGCTTTTGATCTCCTGTCCGGCCGGGAAAGCCGATCAAATGGAGCAAGCCCTGAAGGACGCGGGAACTATTATCGCGGCGCGCATAGGAGTGATGGAGGCAGAGGATGATACCGGCCGAATAGACGTGGTGCCCTAGTTCCAGATCGGGCTGCCCGTTTGGGCTGCCCGCTGGTTTCAGCGCCATTCACTATTTTTTTTCGCAGCTCGCCACTAAGCGCCGCCTTCGGCCACGGCGGCAAGCATCTCCTGCAACGCCTTCTTCAGTGTGTCGATTTCAAACGGTTTGGCCAGCGTGGGATTGTCCACGGTTTCGAGGTATGAGCTGGTCTCGGGGCTGACTGTGTCACCAGACATAAAGATGAAGGTGCCGGCGGCCGCGGGGTCGATAGCCCTGATCGCCTGGTGCAATGTCGGGCCGTCCATGCCCGGCATCTTTACATCGCTTACCACACAGTCATAATGTTTCTGCTTCAGCATGCGCAGTGCCACCTCACCGTTCCTGGCGGTTTCCACTTCGTGGCCTGCCCGGCGGAGAGACTCCGTGAGCACCTGCCGTATCATATCCTCGTCATCCACCAGCAGGATCTTGCCCAGCCGTCCTCTGCTGATCGGCTCTTCCCGCTTCTCTTCCGGGGGAGCAATTGCTACCAGGGGCAGTTCGATGACAAAAACCGCGCCCCGGTCCGGGGTCTGTTCCACCGAGATGCTACCGCCGTGATCCTCGACGACCCCATAACAGACGCTCAACCCCAAACCGGTGCCCTTGCCGACATCCTTGGTGGTAAAAAACGGTTCAAAGATGCGGTCGCGCAATTCCTCGGGAACGCCGGGGCCGCTATCGCTGAAGACTATGCGGATTGAATCACCGATCAGCTGCGAGGAAATCTTCAGAAGCCCGGAGCCGCGGTCGTCCAGCATCGCCTGCTCGGAGTTGCTTATCAGATTGAGAAATACCTGCTGCAACTGGTGGAGGTCGGCCAGTGTCAGTGGGATCCCGGCGTCAAGATCCACCTCTATCAGGATATTGTTGACCCTGAGTTCATAGGCTTTCATCTCAATACACTCACGCAAAACAGCATTGACATCCACGGCCTTGCGTTCGGGATGGTGCTTGCGCGCAAAGGACAACAGGTGCTGGACAATGCGAGTCGCACGCTCGGCCTCGCGGCTGATGCTCTCGGCGTCCCGCCGGGCCTGGTCGTCAATATCACGGGTTTGCAGTAGCTGGGCAAACCCCAGGACTCCGGTGAGCGGATTGTTGATCTCATGTGCCACTCCCGCTACCAGCTGTCCGACGGCAACCATCTTTTCCGACTGAATCAGCTGCTGGCGCAGTTTCTTGGCCTCGGTGATATCGCGCAGAAAGTGGACTGCGCCGGTGAATACGCCTTGCTCGTCATGGACAGGATCCACGATTATTTCCAGCGTGGAGCCGTCTTCGTTCTCCTGTTCCGCGCTTGAGGTGGTTGAGTCTGCATAGGCCTGCCTCATCAGGCAAGAGGCGGGAGCTTCGCTGGTCTTGTGCACCACCTCGTAGCAGCGACGGCCTAACAGGTCTTTTGCCTCGCCCCCCAACATTGCCGCGGCGGTACTGTTGACGCGCGTGATGCGATGATCCTTGCTCACCATGATAATGCCCTCGCTGGCCGAGTTAAACGTAGTCTCCCACTCCTGTTTGGCGCGCGAGACATCCTCGAACAATCGCTGGCTGTCCAGGACCAGTGCCAGTTGATCAGCAATTGGCTGAAGCCTCTTTACTGTGTCTTCATCAAAGGCGCTCTTCCTGACGCTGGTCAGGTTGAGACTGCCCAAAGCCTTGCCTTTTACTATCAGGGGGATATTTATTTGCGATTTCATGCCTTGTTCCACCAGTTCAGGCTGTTCGTCAAAATCCATTTCTTTTTCGATATCGTTGGCTATATATGGCTGCCGGTGCTGTTGCACCCAGCCTGCGGCGGTGTTCGGCTTTCCTGACGGGTTGGCTTTTAACGGAATTGTAAGGGGCTTCATGGAGAGAGGGGTGACGCTTTTCGCATTTTCGCTCGATCCAATAACAACACTTATACGATCGTAATCAACCAACTCTTTCATCGTCTGGGCAAAATCTTCGAAGTTGGCTTCGACTTTAAAGCCCGAAGCCAGCGTGGCGGCTATGCGGCTCCTTGCCTGATCCTGATTGGCGAATTCTATGGTTTGGGAGAACAGGTTGGCGTTGTCCATGGCCATGCCTACCTTGATCCCAATTATGCTTAAGAGATGTTTGTCGTCACTGGTGAATGCGTGGGGCTCAACGGCTACCAGCGAGATGACTCCTACAATTTCCTTTTTTATCAACAACGGCGCCCCGACATATGAATGGAAGCCGGCATCAATCGCCGCCTGAGCCGCGGCGCCAAGTTGATCCAGGTCATTTTCTAGCACGCTTCCGCCGGACTCGACCACGTGTCCCGGGCATCCGGTCCCTTGCGGTATTTTCGCGAGACCATCCCGGAAGGAGTCATCTATTCCTTGCGCGGCGACCAGAACCATTTCAGCGCTGCCTGTTTCTCCGGTATGGATAAAGCCCGCATCAGCCATGGTGCCGCCGATCATGTTGGCAAGAGAGGCATCTAAAATCGTGTCCAGCTCAAGGGAGCCGGCCGCGGCCCGGCTGACGCTGTTCAACACGGCAAGCCGTGCGGCGCTTTGCTCAGCAGCTTCTTTGGCCCGCCGCAGATCGGTGACATCGTGAAGTACAATGGTCCTGACTTCCTCCTGACCAAAATCATCGAGAATGGGCACCGCCTGGCCGCTGAAGCGCCTGGAGCTGACATCAAGTTCAAACTGAATCACCGCGTTCTTGAGAAAGACGTCGCAGCGCTCGCAGGCATCGCGCTTCTGTTTGAAAGTTCCCTGTATCTGGTTGTAACAGAAAGTGCCGCATTGCAGCCAGCAACGGCGATCCTTGCTGCCGTGCGACGGACAATCGGACTTGGCGCAGCTTTTTGTCTCCCAGCACTTGACCATTTCCGTACCGCGGATCTTCCGGGTGAAAACTCGCTGCAGCGCTGGGATCCCGGTGTTCGTAGTGCGCTCCAGCTCTTTCGCCGTGATGCCCAGTGCCCTTTCCGCCGCCGGGTTTACCGAGACGATAACGCCTCCCCGATCCACGACGATGATCCCGTCACCAATGCTCTGGTGTATGGAGCGGATGCGCGCTTTTTCATTTACCAGCTGGGTGTTCTGACGCTGCATTGATTCGGCCATGTCATTAAAGATGCGCCCGAACTCGGCCAGCTCATCGCGCCCCTTGACTTCAACACGCTGTGAAAGGTCTCCCCAGGCCATCTGCAGAGCGGCGTCCGTTACCCGTTTTACCGGCAGCACCAGCTTGCGGGTGGAATAGACCGCAACTCCCAGGCCAAGCCCCACAAAAAGGAAAATGCTGGCCCACATCAACTCGGAAGCCTGCTCCCGGGATTCAATCTGGCTCAATAAAATGGCGCCACGACTGACGTCAAACGATTCGCTGATCTGGGAGCTGAGACCCATCATGCGCTCGTAAATGGCCGAAGCTTCAGCTTCGGCCATTTCGATCGAGGCATTATCGGGCTCCGGCGACTGGATGGCCGGGATAATCCTGGCGCTGACGATGTCATGGGTCTGCGCGTGCAGCTCCAGCCACTCATTAATCAGCGTAGTTTCAGCAGCCGGGTTTTCAAAGGAGTCTTCGGCCGACTCGCTTTCTTCGTTTTTCAATATTTCTACAGCTACTGCTTCCGCGCTTTCATATGGCAACTGATAGTTGGCAACCTTTGTGGCTATTTGTTCGAAAGCCATTTCGTTGACCGAGATCTGCTCTTCCCGCACATTGATTTCCATCTCGTGCAGGGCATGGGTTGCCCGGTCTTCCTTCTCGACTTTTGCCTGGGTCTCGTCGGCCACCGCATCAACACGGAATGCGAAAAACAGAGGGATCGTGAACAGGGCAAGCACGACCATGAGCGGTAGCGCAATCTTGCGTCCCAACCCGGTGCTGAAAACATTTGTTATCTCAAGAACTGCTTTCTTGACCTTATTCATAAATCAGCAGAACTCCGTGTGAGGGAAAGCCGAGAAGAAGAATCGTGAAACGCCCCATGCCGGCCGCCCATTAGCCCTTGCCCTTATGGTTTGGTATCGGCCTGCTACAGGGGGGCTTGATAAGCAGCCTTAAGATCGTCTCGACAGGAGGGGTGCTTCGTCTTTGTGGAGGTTATGCGGTGCGTGCTTTGAAATTCCACTTAAAAAGCGCCGCCGAAGACGCGAGAACCGCTAGGACCTGACCTGTCCCTTTCCCCTGATTATGTATTTCGAGCCGGTCATCTCTTCGATACCCATTGGCCCACGCGGGTAAACCCGGTCGGTGTTGATGCCACTTGCCGGTCCGATGCCGAAGGGCAGTCCGTCGGTGAGACGGGTGGAGGCGTTCCAGTAGGTGGCGGCGCTGTCGATGAGCGCCAGGAAGCGTTCGGCAACGGCCGCGTCTTCTGTGACAATGGCGTCGGCGAGACCGGAGTGGTGGCGGCGGATGTGGCTGATCGCTTCATTAAAATTGCCGACCACCTTGAGCGAGAGGATGAGGTCGAGATACTCGGTGTCCCAGTCTTCTTCGGTAGCGGGCAGCCATTCGGGCACGATGGCCCGGGCTTTCTCGTCGGCCCGTACCTCGACGCCGGCTTCGGCCAGCCGCTCTGCCAGTGCGGGTAGAACCGCGGCGGCAGCCGCTTCGTCCACCAGCGCCGTCTCCGCCGAATTGCAGGTGCTGGGCCGGTTGGCCTTGGCATTCTCGATGATATCGATGGCCATCCGGGTGTCGGCGCTTTGTTCTACATATATATGGCATAAGCCGCGATAGTGCTTCATTACCGGGATGCGTGACTTCTCCGTGACCGCCTCGATCAGGCGATGGCTGCCCCGGGCGATGATCAGGTCGATGAGCCCCGCGAGGCCCAGTAACTCGTCGACAGCGGCGCGGTCTGTAGTTTCAATGAACTGTATGGCCCCCGGCGGCATTCCCGCCCTGGTCCCGGCTTCGGACATTAGACGGGCAAGCACCCGGTTGGAATGGATCGCCTCCGTGCCCCCGCGTAGAATGATGCAATTACCTGCCTTGATGCAAAGCCCGGCGGTGTCAGTGGTAACGTTGGGCCTTGCTTCGTAGACTATGCCAATAACACCTATGGGAGTGCGCACACGCGACATACCCATGCCGTTTGCGGCCGTCCACTCGCTGATTACTGTGCCCACCGGATCGTCGAGGGCGGCGACATCGCGCAAGTTGCTGGCCATCAGTTCAACCCGGCCGCGGTCAAGCAGCAGCCGGTCCAGCATGGCAGGGCTGAGCCCCTTGGCCTTGCCGGCTCCCAGGTCCTTGGCGTTGGCCTCTTCGATTTCAGCCAGTCCGGTTTCGAGGGCGTCCGCCATTGCCAGCAGCGCAGCGTTCTTGGCTTCGGTGGGCAGCACCGCGAGCTCATGAGAGGCGATGCGGGCGGCCTCCGCTTTTTCCTTGATAGACGTCATATTTTCCCCATTCGGCGGCTGTTCCTGGTGGTTCCGCGTCATCGGAGTTTTAATTTCCCTGCGATCCCGCATATTATATACGATTACAGCGGCAGCGAGACCCGGGCTCGCGCATCACGGAAGTCCATTGGCCGCCGACCGGATGGAAACCGCCCGCCTGCGGGCGTTCCAGTAAATCAATAAAAGGAGAAGCCATGATCGACACCAACGACGTACAGATTCCACTCGATGTTCCTCCCGGGAAACGGGACGAATACCTCGAAAACTTCAACATGATGACCAAGGGTACTGGCAGGCTGATGCTCTTCGCCGGAGACCAGAAAGTCGAGCACCTCAACAAGGATTTCGTCGGCAAGTACGAGCTGGGTCAAATTCCGGCGGATGACGCCGACCCCGAGCACATGTTCCGCATTGCCAGTCAGGGCACAATCGGTGTCTTCGCAACCCAGATCGGCATGATCGCCCGTTATGGCGCTGATTTTGCGGATGTTGCCTATCTGGTCAAACTCAACTCCAAGACCAGCCTGGTGAAAACCGCCACGATGGACCCCCTCAGCAATCTCTGGCTCGATGTAGACCGCGTCGTCAAGTTCAAGGAAGATTCCGGCCTCAAGATACCGGTTGTTGGATACACGATCTACCTCGGCAGCACCTACGAGCCGCAGATGTTGGAGCAGGCCGCCAGGCTGGTTAACGATGCGCATCAACACGGCATGTTGACAGTGCTCTGGATCTATCCCCGTGGCAAGGACGTCGCCGACGAGATGGACCCGCACCTGATCGCCGGCGCCACCGGCGTGGCGCTGACGCTGGGCTCGGACTTCGTCAAGGTTAATTACCCCAAGGCCGAGGGCCAGGAGTCCAGCGAGATCTTCAAGGAGGCTGTCACGGCCGCCGGGCGCACCCATGTGGTGGCGGCAGGCGGTTCTTCCACCGACGCGACGACCTTCCTGCAGCGGCTCCACGACCAGATCCACGTCAGCGGCGCCATCGGCAATGCCACCGGCAGAAACGTCCACCAGAAACCACTTGATGAGGCTGTGCGCATGTGTGACGCGATCTCGGCGATCACCCTGGCGGACATGTCCGTGGACGAGGCTGTGCAGGTTTACGAAGGTAACCAGGTATGCGATTTTTCGAAGCTGGGAGTCTGACCGCATAGCGGCGGCAGGCCTTTCCCTTTATACTTGGGTCCGTGATCGTTGACTGTCACACCCATATATTCTCGCCGGAGATAATCGCCGGGCGCGAGGCACACCTGCAACAGGAGGAGTGGTTCGCCCACCTCTACGGCTCTACCAACGCCCCCATGGCAGGCGCCAGAGAGCTGGTCGCCGAGATGGATCGCTGCGGCGTCGACCGGTCGGTGGTCTGCGGCTTCGCCTGGAACAGCTTCGATCTCTATGTCGAGACCAATTCCTATATTGCCGACGCTGTTCGGCGTTTTCCCGACCGGCTGGTGGGCTTTGCCAACGTCCTGCCTCTGGATCCGCGAGCGCCGCGGGAGCTGGAGCGCTGCCTGGATCTCGGCCTGCGCGGAATCGGTGAACTCAAACCGGGCGGGCAGGAATTCGACCTTGCCGACGATGAGGGGCTGAAGCCGCTGGTGGTGATCGCGAAAGAAAATGGCCTGCCGCTGCTGGTCCACCTCAGCGAACCGGTTGGACGGCTGTATCCCGGCAAGGGACAGACGAGCCCCCGTAAAGGTTTTGACTTTGCCTCACGGCACCCCGACCTTGATTTGATCTATGCCCATTGGGGCGGCGGGCTTCCATTTTATGAACTGATGCCGGACGTGCGGGAAGCGCTCGCCAATGTCCGGTATGATTGCTCGGCCAGCCCTTATCTTTACAGCCCGGAGGTATATCGGGTCACCCTCGATGTCGTGGGGCGTGAAAAGATACTTTTCGGCAGTGACTATCCGCTGATCTCTCCGGAACGCTATATGGAAGAGATGGATGGCCTGAGGCTGGCTGACGAAGATCGTGCCGCCATCATGGGCGGAAATGCCGCGGTTCTGCTCGGGCTGGAGACCGGATAGACCCCAATCAACTACTGGAGATACCTTGAACTCGCGCGAAATTCTGGAAAACCTTGCCGCTGGCGACATCTCAGTCGAAGAGGCACAATCGCGGCTCTCACTGGCGGGAGTCTCCGCCATCGAAGATTTCGCGCGGCTAGATACCGAACGCCACGCCCGTAAAGGCGTTCCCGAAGTCGTCTATGCTCCCGGGAAAACCGTTGAGCAGCTATTGAAGATCTGCGGCGCCATGGTCCAACAGGCCGGGCGGGCAATCGCCAGTGGTCTGGATGAGGAGCAATGGGCGGCGCTCGAAAAAACTTTCCCGGGCCAGCTTGCCGTAGCCAACCGGGACGCAAAAACAGCGGTCTTGCGCGCGCCTGGGCGAGAGCCTGTGCTCACGGGCGGAAAACTCGGCATCCTTTCCGCGGGCACGGCCGATATGCCAGCCGCCGAACAGGCGAGGGTCATCGCCGAAGAGATGGGCTGTGAGGTAATCGTGGCATACGATGTGGGCGTCGCCGGCGTTCACCGATTGGTTGATCCTTTAAGAAACATGATCGATTCCGAGGTCGCCGCCATCATCGTCGCCGCCGGAATGGAGGGCGCCCTGCCTTCCGTCGTGGCCGGACTGGTGCCAACGCCAGTCATCGGCTTGCCCACTTCGACCGGTTATGGATTGGGAGGCGGCGGCATAGCCGCTCTGCTCACCATGCTCCAAAGCTGTTGCCCCGGTCTGGTTGTGGTCAACATCGATAACGGCGTCGGCGCCGGCGCCACCGGTGCGCTGATAGCCAACCGCGCGGCGCGGCAAAAGTAGGGTTCTCCCGGAAATATGGGAATATTATACTGGCGGCGTCAAGTATCACTTTTCAGAGTCCGATACCACTTAAGACCAGGATTTACGATCGGGAGCCCCGATGATTTCAGATACTTTGGCCAGCCACCTGAGAGAAAACCATGAAGAGGTCATGCGCCGCTGGCTGGAAAACCTGCATGGGCACATAGCCGACGACTTCGAGCAAATGCTGAAAACACCCATGGGCAGCGGGGTCGCCAACAAGTTGATTAACTCTTCCATTGAATTCCTTGAGGCGGAAGACTATCACAAGGCCGATGTGCTGCACGGGCTTCGCGATATCGCCAGCGATGCTGCCTTCCGGCGGACAGCCGTTGGTTTCGGCCTGCCGGATATCGTTACCACCGCGATCGCCTTCCGCATCGCCTTGCAGGAAACCCTTCTTGATCACGTTCTTCTTGGAACCATCGAGAACGAGCGTGCCGTCATCGAAGGCATAATGGCCCTCAACCAGCTGGGAGATGTGCTGATCTCCGGTGAAATCGCCGGGTTCTTCGCCTACAACGATTTTCGCGAAGATGGTCGGGGCGAAGAAGTGGTCTGACCGCAGGCCGTCTTTTTTAAGCCGTCATCCGGCCTGAGTCTCGGTGGTATATCAGAAGAGCGTCAGCCCGTTTTCCTTCCAGACGCCCATCCTCCTGAACTTCTCGAAGCGCTCCTTCTTTCGCAGACGCGGGTTCATGGTCTCCAGCTCCCGCAGCGCTTCTTCCAGCGCATCCTTGAGAATCCGTGCTGCCGCTGCATGATCGCGGTGAGCGCCACCACGAGGCTCGGGTAACACCTCGTCGATTATTTCCAGCCGGGCGAGGTCCGCGGAGGTCATTCCAAGCGTCTGGGCGGCAAGGTGGGCTTCACCGGAGTCTTTCCAGAGGATGGCCGCGCAAGCCTCGGGGGTGATGACTGAATACACAGAGTTCTCCAGCATCAAAACCCGGTCGGTGAGGGCCAGGGCCAGGGCGCCACCGCTGCCACCTTCCCCAATGATCACAGCCACGGTGGGCACGTTCAGCCTGGCCATGCAAAGCAGCGAGTTGGCAATGGCCCCGCCTTGACCGCGCTCTTCCGCGGCGATGCCAGGGAAGGCGCCGGGGGTATCGATGAGCGTCAACACCGGAATGCCAAATTTATCGGCCAACTCCATGAGCCGCTGGGCCTTGCGATAGCCTTCGGGCCGCGGCATGCCGAAGTTGCGCTCGGTGCGCGAGGCGAGGTCGCGGCCTTTCTGATGGCCGATTACCATGAGTGTCCGTCCCTGGTATGCCGCCAGACCGCCGACAATGGCGGAATCGTCGCCATAACAACGATCGCCGTGCAGCTCTATGAAGCCGGCAAACATGTTCTCGATATAATCCAGCGTGTACGGTCGCTTGGGATGCCGGGCCAGTTCGACCTTGTCCCAGACAGCCTTGTCCAGATGACGGCCGCGCCCCAGTTCCTTGAGGCGTTGGCTTATTTTTGTTATCTCATCTTTGAGATGAACGCCAGGGAGCGTTGGCAAGCGCTTTAATTCGGTCAAACGCTTGTGCAAACGCCCCTCCTCGTCCTGCAGGGCGTGTCTCTTCCTCCCAAAGGGGTTGGAGGGCACAGGCGACACCCCCTTCCAGCAATCCCAGGATCTGTACGAGGCGGTCCTTCAGCTCGGTGCGGGGCACGATCAGGTCGACCTGCCCATGGTCCATGTTCGATTCCGCCAGCCCGAAGTCTTCCGGCAGCTTTTCCTTGATAGTTTGCTCGATCACGCGTGGTCCCGAGAAACACATGAGCGCTCCCGGTTCAGCCACTATGACATCGGCCAGGGTGGCAAAGCTCGCCATGACACCGCCGGTTGTCGGATGTGTAAGTACTGTGACAAAGGGAATGGGCACCTCAGCCATAAGCTCAACGGCACAGGTGGTCTTGGCCATTTGCAGGAGCGACAAAATACCTTCCTGCATGCGGGCGCCTCCTGAAGCGCAGACGACCACCAGGGGGAAGCGCGTATCCATCGCCTCTTCGGCTGCGCGCCAGAATCGCTCACCGACAACGCTGCCCATGCTGCCGCCCATGAAACCGAAATCCATCACCGCCAGGATCACGTCCATCTTGTTCATCCTGGCCCGCCCGGTGAGCATGGCCTCGGAAAGACCGGTCTCGTACTCCGCCTCTTCGAGGCGGTCCGGGTAGGGACGCAGGTCGAAAAACTCCAGGGGGTCAGCCGATCGCAGGTTGCCGGCAATCTCGCTCCAGCTTCCCGGGTCGGCCAGCAGCTCAATGCGCTGGCGGGCAGTCATGCGAAAATGGTGGCCGCAGTGGGGGCAAACCATGGAGTTGCCACTCAAGTCCCCGGGGCTGAGCAGCTCCTTGCAGCCCGGGCAGCTCTGAGCGCCATCAAGAGAGCTCCCGCCGCGGCGGCGGCTGATATCTACCGAAACTTTCTGAGCCAAGACCGCCTCCGCTTAAAGGGCCCGGAAAACGAGCGTGACGTTGTGGCCGCCGAAGCCGAAGGAGTTGGATGCGGCCACGCGGACCTGACGCTCCCGGGCCTGGTTCGGCACATAATCCAGGTCACATTCCGGACAGGGGTTTTCCAGGTTGATTGTCGGTGGGATCATCCCGCGATCGATTGCCAGGACGCTGGCCGCCGCCTCAAGAGCACCGGAGGCGCCGAGACAATGGCCGATCATCGACTTGGTGGAGCTGATAGCCACCTTGTCCGCGTGTTCGCCCAGGGCAATCTTGATAACCCTGGTTTCGATCTCGTCACCGAGTTGGGTCGAGGTCCCGTGTGCATTGATATAATCGATTTCAGAGGGCTGTATTTCCGCTTCAGCCAGTGCGGCGGTCATGGCGCGAGCCTGGTTCTCTCCAGAGGGCTCCGGAGCACTGATGTGATAGGCGTCCGAGCTCATACCGTAGCCGCAAACCTCGGCGTAAATTTTAGCCCCACGGGCACGGGCCCGCTCCAGCTCTTCCAGAATGAGAATGGCCGAGCCCTCGCCCATGACGAAACCGTCGCGGTCATGGTCAAAGGGGCGACTGGCGCGCTCCGGTTCATCGTTGCGCTCTGAAAGCGCCCGCATGGCCGCGAAAGAGGATATCCCGACCGGAGTTATCGTAGCTTCACTGCCGCCGGCGAGCATGACATCGGCGGCGCCCCGCCGGATGATCTCAAAGGCTTCACCGATGGCGTTACTCGCCGCGGAGCAAGCCGTGCAGACGGTGCTGAGTGGCCCTTTGGCTCCCAGCACGATAGAAACCTGGGCAGCGGCCATGTTTACTATCTGCATGGGAATGAACAGCGGGCTGATGCGGCTTGGTCCCTTGTTTAGCAGGACCTCGGTTTCTCTCTCAAATGTTTGCAGGCCGCCGATGCCGCTGGCCACCAGTACACCGATATTTTCCGGATCGGCGGCGACATCCAGCGAGCCGTCCTCAACGGCGAGTTTCGCCGCGGCCACCGCGAACTGGGCAAAACGGTCCATGCGCCGGGCGCTCTTTTTGTCGGTGTAGGCCGTCGGGTCGAAATCCTTGACCTCAGCGGCGATGTGGACGCGGTAGTC
Source organism: Thermoleophilia bacterium (assembly GCA_016650015.1). Lineage (GTDB taxonomy): Bacteria > Actinomycetota > Thermoleophilia > BMS3ABIN01 > BMS3ABIN01 > JACRMB01. Next base: position 30,261 of record JAENWV010000006.1, read on the forward strand.
AGTGGTATCAAAATGGGTGATGGTGGCTACACCGGACGTGCCGGCGACCAGCGCCCGCCAGTAATCCTCGATGCCGGTGCCAATCGACGAGATGACGCCGATTCCGGTTACAGCCACTCGACGCGCTTTCATATGCCGAGACCTCCGTCTACCGGGATAACGGCCCCGGTTATATATGCTGCCGCTGGAGAGGCCAGAAAGGCGATCACTGACGCGATTTCCTCCGGGCTGGCCAGGCGTCCCAGTGGTGTGCTTTTCAAAATCTGTTCCTTCATGTTTTCGGGAAGCTCCGCGGTCATGTCTGTTACCACGTAGCCGGGCGCGACGGCATTAACCCTGACGCCCCGCGGCCCCAGCTCGCGCGCCAGCGATTTGGTGAAACCGATAAGTCCGGCTTTGGCGGCGGCATAGTTGGCCTGGCCGGCGTTGCCCCGGCGGCCGATGACGCTGGAGACATTAATAATAGCGCCGCCGCGAGCCTTCATCATGCCACGAGCGACCGCCTTGCTGCAAAGAAACGCCCCCCTCAGGCTGGTGGCTATGACCTCGTCAAAATCTTCCACGCTCATCCGCATGGCCAGACCGTCGCGGGTGATGCCGGCATTGTTGACCAGGATAGTGATTGGCCCCAGGGCTTCTTCGGCCACTCCAACCATTGTTTTCACCTGATCAGCGTCGGCGACGTCTCCCTGGACCACGACGGTTCTTACGCCACGAGAGCCAAGGTCCCTGGCGAGAGACTCGGAGGCCTCGCGACTGCTTTGGTAGTTTATGGCAACATCGGCCCCGGCCAGTGCCAGCGCCTCGGCAGTCGCCTTGCCGATACCGCGCGCCGCGCCCGTGACCAGTGCCACCTGGCCACTTAATCTATGGATATTATTGGTTTCTGTTTCCATCTGTTTTCCGATTAAGATCGATGATTGCTCTTTTCTTCTTCTGCCCTTAACCCCTCAGTCCTGATTCGGCTGCAGGGCGCCCAGCGCATTTTCCAGACCCTGCGGGTCGGAAGTGCTGGCCGTAGCCGCGTCGCGGTTAATCCTGCGGATCAGGCCGCAGAGAACTTTCCCGTTTCCAACCTCCAGGTACCGGTCGGCTCCGTCTGCGACAAGCTTCTCAACAGCCTGCCTCCAGCGTACAGGTGAAACAATCTGGCGCACCAGCAGATCCGGTAAGCCAGATGCGCTTTCGTAATCACAGGTGATTGAGGAGAGATATGGCGGCTCGGGATCCTGAAATTCAACTTGTGCCAACTCCTCTTTCATCACTCCCGCCGCGGACCTCATCAGGGGGCTGTGAAATGAGCCACTGACTTTCAGGCGAACTGTTTTTTTCGCCCCCGCAGCCTCCGCCTGGAAAATGGCCCGCTCTACTGAAGCAGTTTCGCCGCTAATCACCAGTTGTCCCGGGCTGTTGTAATTCACCGGCCAGACTTCACCGGAGGATGCGCAGATCTCTTCCACCTTACCGTCCTCCAGGCCAAGGATGGCTGCCATGGCCCCCGGCCGCTCGGCCGCCGCTTCACTCATGGCTTTACCTCGGCTGGCAACCAGGCTCAGGCCGGTTTCAAAGCTAATTGCGCCACAGGCCGCCAGAGCGCTATATTCTCCGAGGCTGTGGCCCGCGACCATGTCGGCGGTCAAGCCCTTCTTGTCCAATACCGCCATTATCGCCATACTGTTTACATAAAGAGCCACCTGGGCGTTCTCAGTGCGGGCCAGCTCCTCCTCCGGGCCTGCGAAGCTGAGCGTGCTGATGTCCCGGCCCAGCAAATCGCCGGCACGGCGATATACGTCCGCCGCGACACCGAAAGACTCTGTCAGCCCCCGACCCATTCCGACCGACTGTGATCCCTGTCCCGGGAAGACGAAGGCGAGCTTACCCATGGCTGGCACTCACCGCCTCAGCGACAGCCTCGTTGACAATTCGGCGGTGATAGCCTCGGCTTCGGCAATGATCTCGGCAATGATCTCGGCGGCTGGCTGAACCCTGTCCACCAGGGCGACACCCTGACCGGCCATCATCGATCCATCCCTGACGTTTCCTTCTCTCATGGCTTCGCGCAGTTTTCCGAGGCCCAGTCTCTCTATTTCCTCGGCCGAGCGCTTGCCCAGCAGAAAATCCTTTTCCAGGTCGATATATAGACCCGCCAGCTTGTTCTTGATGGCCCGTACGGGGTAACCGATGGTTCGGGCGGTGACCACGGTTGCGCGGTCGCCCGCCTTGACGAACTTTTCCTTGACAGCCTCGCTGACCGTGCACTCCTCGGCGCAGACAAAACGGGTGCCCATCTGAACGCCCTCTGCCCCAAGGGCAAACGCGGCCACCATTGTGGCGCCGTCGACGATACCGCCGGCGGCAAGCACCGGGACCTCGACCGCCTTCGAGACCAGCCTGGTCAGGACCATGGTGGTGGTCTCGCCGATATGGCCTCCGGCCTCACAGCCCTCGGCGACGATGGCGTCTGCTCCATGTTGCTCTGCTCGCCGCGCTATCGCGACTGCCGCCACCACCGGCAGGACCTTGATGCCCTTCGCCTTGATATCCGGTATCACCTTGGTACTCTGCACCGCGCCCAGTGTCACGACTGCCGGTTTTTCTTTCAGGACAACTTCAAGCTGGTCTTCAAACTCGGGGTTGATCATGACCATGTTGACACCGAATGGCCGATCGGTGAGCTCGCGGGTCCTGGCGATTTCATCGCGCAGGATTTCCGGCGGCATGGCACCGGCGCCGATGACACCCAGACCGCCGCCGTTGGAAACCGCAGCGGCAAGGCTGGCGTCGCTTACCCAGGACATGCCGCCCTGAATTATCGGGTGATCTATCTCCAGCAGATCGCAAATGCGGTTTGACATTTCTTACTCCTGAATTCTTTTAAGTTCGCCCATTCGTGCCAGGCATGAACCCCAGGTCAGACCAGCTCCAAAGCCGACCATCAGTACCAGCTCACCGCCAGCGATGCGTCCGGCCGCCGCCGCCTCATCAAGACAAAGTGGAATAGAGGCACACGACGTATTGCCATATCGCTCGAGGTTGGAAAAAACCCGCTCCGGCGGCACTCCCAGCTTGCGGGCGGCCGCGTCGATAATGCGAATGTTAGCCTGATGCGGTATGAAAAGGTCCACGTCCTCGATCCGGCGGCCATGACGGGCCAGCACCTCCCGGCCCGATTTCACTATGACCCTGGTGGCGAACTTGAAGACCTCGCTACCGTTCATCTTGATAAAATGCTGCCCGGTCGCCAGTGTTTCCGGAGAGGCCGGGTTTCGCGATCCCCCCGCAGGCAGATTAAGCAGCTCCACACCGGCGGGATCATTCCCCAGATCGAACCCGACGATTGCCTCGTCCTCCGACTCCGCCGGCTCCAGCAGAACAGCGCCGGCGCCGTCTCCAAAAAGCACCGCAGTGCCGCGATCAGTCCAGTCTATCATCTTGGAGACGACCTCGGCACCTATAACGAGCACCTTTTCAGCCTGGCCTGAGGCCACAAAAGAAGCACCGGTGGCCAATGCGTATATAAATCCGGTGCATGCAGCTGATAGATCGAATGCCGGCGTGCCGTCAGCACCTATCTTGCCGGAGATAAAAGAAGCGGTCGAAGGGAACAACATGTCAGGAGAAAGGCTGGCGACGATGATAAGGTCGAGATCAGCCGGGCGGACGGCTGCGGCCTCCAGGGCGCGGCTTGCGGCAACGGCCCCCAGGTCGGACGCGGCCTCGCCCTCGGCGGCAATGCGCCGCTCGCGGATGCCGCTACGGCTGGAAATCCACTCGTCAGAAGTGTCCAGCGTGCGCGAGAGATCATCATTGGTAACCACGCGCTCGGGTACGTGAGTTCCCACGGCGGAGATTTTAACCGGCCTGGCGTTCACTTGGTCCGGAGTGTCGGCGCCATATTCGAGTCTGATGGAGCTAAGGCCAGGGGGGTCATTCCTGGCGTTCCCCGATGGCGAAGGTCAGCTCCGCCTTACAGGCCAGACTTCCATCTACTGTAGCCCTGGCTTCAGCTTTTCCGATGGCGCCCCGCATCCTGGTCATCTCGACCTCCAGCCTCAGGGTGTCGCCGGGAACAACCTGGCGCTTGAAACGTACGCCATCAATTCCGGCGAACAATACCAGCTTTCCCTGGTTTTCAGGGAGTGAGAGCGCCGCCACGGCGCCAGCCTGGGCCAGCGCTTCGACTATCAGCACCCCGGGCATGATCGGCTGCCCGGGAAAGTGGCCCTGGAAATGGGGCTCCTCGGGACGCACTTCCTTGATAGCCACGGCTCGCTGGCCAGGCACCAGCTCCACGATCTCATCCAGAAAAAGGAATGGGTCGCGATGGGGAATGATCTGCTTGATTTGTTCGCGGGTAAGACCGGTCATGGATTCCAATCCCTCGTTATGGCGCCACGA